>JAJZLS010000038.1 GCA_021803345.1 Actinomycetes bacterium | reverse complement strand
GCATAGCTTCACGACGGGGACCAATCAAAGCCGTCGTCGCTCTTGAACACGCAATGCTCATTGCTATCTGGAACATGCTCACTACTGGTACCACCTACAGAGATTTAGGCGGCGACTACTACACGAGACTCAACCCCGACAAGGCCAGGAACCGTGCCCTAGACCAGCTTCGTAAAATGGGTTACGAGGTAACTCTTACCCCCTTGGCGGAAGCTGGGTAAATGTGAATCTTCGCGTTAGTCCCTTCGTCTATCCGTCTCTCTGGCGGAGAGTTTGGCTATCTGGAGCTTGGTTCTGGTTCTACGCTTCGAACCATTCTTCTGTCTAGCAACCCAGATTGTAGACAAACCCGGAATCAGAGCAGTGGTGAACTAAGGTCACTTCGTTCTCTAAGTTTGGGTACAATCTCTGTCCGATACTCATATAGTTATCTTAATTCCTGGGTATTACATCCTGGCTTTGCCAGGACTGGCCCTTGACCCCACGGATAAATCCGGGGGCTTGCGGGATTATTTTGGTCAAGAACTCTACATTGGCGTTTATCTTCATATAGCAATGCTCTGATTCTTTAGTTCTTGAAGCTGCCAACCCTGGATCTGACTCTTTTTGCAACTGTAAACAGCAATGAACGGTCGATCGTACTTCTGATTATAAATGTTGACAGACTTGCTCGTATTTTGGCGATAGCTTTTAGAATACCCTTATGGGTATGAATGGAGAAATTTCAGTGGTGGAAGAATTTGAAGCCGAGGGTGGCTCTAGGGGACTTAGGGATGACCAGTTATTGGATTTGAAAAGGCGATTGGCAAGGGTCGAGGGTCAGGTTCGTGGCGTTTCAAAAATGTTAGACGAGTCCCGCCATTGCAAAGATGTGGTGACGCAGATATCGGCGGTCTCAAAAGCTTTGGAGCAAATTGGATTCAGACTGATAGCGTCACAGATTACATATTGCCTTGAAAATCCTGAGGATGCACTTAAAGATGGAAAGTCGATCGAAGAGATCGAGAGGCTTTTCCTGAAGCTGAAGTAGGCTCCAGCTTCAGGCGATGATGGACTGGGCTAGGATATTGAGCCCCGAGTTCCCCGGTTGTTGACCACTGGTAATCCATTTGCGTCCCAAGCAGTCATCCCTCCGTCTAAGTCAAGAGCCTGATAACCCTGTTGGGCCAGGAATGCGACAGCTTTAGCCGATCGGTTTCCGCTTCGACAGCATACAAGGACTTGGGAGTCTCGGGGTATTCGGTGAAGATTGTCTCCTAACGTGCCAAGTGGCAGGTGTATTGCACCGGGAGCATGGCCTTTGTTCCACTCGGAGACTTCTCTTACATCAATCAGCGGCATACCTCGGTCCATCATTTCTTTTGCTTGCTTGGGATCGATGACTTTTGAGCTGTTCCTAAAAAGCATGGCGGTACCCTTCCTGAATCGGTAGCAATTGTACGAATGTCAGTACATTATACCCTATGGGGTATAATAACAGTGCCACTTTTTGACAGTTGCCCCCGGTGCGCTGTTGCAGCCCACATGAATTGGCTGCTACCTGCCTTGTAAAGTACTTGCAGCTCTCATTGCAACGCCTAATCAGTGTCTCCGCACAAGAAGTTGGCTTGGATAACTGTCGATTACTGAATCAATTTTTGGGCCAGCACATGACGCAAAATCAATCCAAGGTCAAATTTTGTATCGGCTTGGGGAGTTTACCGCTGGAGACTAGGCCTATTAATATCCCTTGTCGTCTAAGATCATATACCCATATGCAGTCAACTATCACTCCCGCAGAAGGGTCTATCGTCAAGATTATCATCGACATCGATGAAGCTGAGTTAGAGCCCGGTATTAATGCCGCACTATCGAAATTGTCAAAGGAAGTACGAATTCCCGGTTTTCGTCAAGGGAAGGTGCCACGAAAGGTGCTTGAGGCGAAGCTTGGGCGGTCGTATATCCGATCAGAAGCCATAAATGATGCCGTACAAGGGTTTCTCGGCGATGCGATAAAGCAAAACAGTTTGGACGTAATAGCTACGCAGTCGGTCAACATTAAGTCTGGCGAAGAAAGTGGCCCGGTTGTTTTGGAGGCAGACGTTGAGATTCGGCCTGAGGTGAATATCGCTGGATACAAGGGACTAAAGGTTGAGGTTCCGTCACCTGTCGTTTCAGCACAGGACATTGACAACCAGATCAAAAGATTAAGGGAACAGTTCGGTGAATTAAAAGAGGTCGATCGTCCGATAAAAGAGGATGATCAGGTTTCGATAGATTTAGATGCTGAGAGAGATGGCGAGAAGATCCCGGGTCTCAGCGTAGAAGACTTTCTTTACAGGGTTGGTGGCGATAACTTCGTGCCTGGGCTCGATGAAGCCCTTTTGGGGCACAGCTCCAACGAGGAAGTGGCATTCGAGGTTGCAGCTCCCGATGCAAGCGGTGTAAGTCCCATTAATTGCACCGTGAAGATCAAGAAGGTAAGCGAACTGGAGCTACCGGATTTGACAGACGAATGGGCAGCAGAGGCTTCTGAATTTCAGACGCTAGCTGAGCTCGAAGAGTCGATCAGGGAACAACTGGCTTCAGGGAAATTGTCGAGAGCAAAGATGATGCTCAGAGATCGGGTAGTTGGTGCCCTCGTGGAATTGATGGACTTGAAAGAGATACCCCAGGCTCTTATTCAAAATGAGTTTGACAAGCTGGTACATGATTTTTCTCATCGGCTGGAGGAGCAAGGCATTCCTCTTGAGCAGTATCTTTCGGTGACTGGCACCACCTCAGAGCAGCTGGTGAGCCAGATTATGGCCGATGCGGCTAACCAGGCAAAAATTGATTTGGTGCTGAGGGCTTTGGTTCGTGAAGAGGCGACTGTGGTTCCGGAGGAAGAACTGGATGAGGAGATAAAGGCCTATGCGGATAGTGCCGGTATAGATTTTCAGCTTTTCAAGGAGCAAGTCACTACTAACGGCCAGATAAAGGTCGTGGAGCTTGAAATGGCAAAATCCAAGGCTCTTGAAAATCTCCTCAAACAAGTTGAAATAGTGGATGAGGATGGCAATTCCATCGACCGGGAAATTCTTCTCGCTGACGATGAGCCATCTAACCCAGACGATATAGATGGGCCGACTGATGAAAATGACCAGAGTGCTTCAGGGGGCGCTGCAAATGACGACAGCATATAACTATATAGTTCCTACGGTAATTGAGTCCTCCAGCAGGGGTGAGAGAGCCTATGATCTCTATTCGCGCCTGCTTAGAGAGAGAATTATAATTCTTGGCACACCGATAGACGATTCAGTGACGAACCTGGTCTGCGCACAGCTCTTATTTTTAGAGTATGAAGATCCCGAGAAGGATGTGAATCTATACATCAACTCTCCGGGAGGGGAAATTACCGGCCTTTTTGCAATCTACGACACTCTGAAAGCTATCAAGCCGGATGTCTCAACATTTTGTTTTGGTCAGGCAGCGTCGGCTGCAGCAGTCTTGCTGGCAGCTGGGACCAAAGGAAAGCGGTTCGCCTTGCCGCACGCAAGGGTGCTTTTGCACCAGCCATACGGTGGTGTAGGTGGCCAGGCTACTGACATCGAACTACAAGCCAAAGAGATTCTCCGGATGCGAGACATGCTGAATGAGATGCTCTCGGCTGACACCGGTCAGCCGGTTGAGCGCATTGAAAAGGATACTGACCGGGATTTCATTTTGGACGCAAAAGAAGCCCTTGCATACGGGATAATAGATGAAGTTATTACCGCCCGAGACCCTCAAACTGGATCAACGGCAGTAGCTTAGCCGATCAGATCTACACTTTAAGTAACAGAATTTCTCTGTCTAGGTTGGTTTGGTTCAAGTTGATAAAGCGAGCCCGAAATTAGTTTTATGAAGTCAAAAAGGGGATAGCAGTGGCAAAGTTTGTTGAGGGATCGGAAGTCGTCAAGTGCAGTTTTTGCGGCAAGTCCCAAAAGCAAGTGAAAAAGCTGATCGCCGGGCCTGGTGTATATATTTGTGATGAGTGCATAGACCTGTGCAATGACATCATCGAAGAAGAGCTGACCGAAACCACAGAAGTCAAGTTTGACGAGCTCCCTAAACCGCGCGAGATCTTTGAGTTTCTCAACGGGTACGTAGTTGGTCAAGATTCAGCCAAAAAAATCCTGTCAGTTGCTGTTTATAATCACTACAAGAGGGTCCAAGCAGGTTCTTCCAAGGCGGGCGATGTCGAGCTAGCCAAATCAAATATTCTCTTGATAGGACCTACAGGTTCCGGAAAGACCTTGTTGGCCCAAACACTGGCGAAGATGTTGGATGTACCGTTTGCGATTGCAGACGCAACAGCTCTAACTGAGGCTGGCTATGTTGGTGAAGACGTTGAAAACATCCTATTGAAACTGATTCAGGCTTCCGACTACGACGTCAAGAAGGCCGAGACGGGAATTATTTACATCGACGAGATCGATAAGATTGCCCGTAAGAGTGAAAATCCCTCGATAACCAGAGACGTTTCGGGAGAGGGTGTCCAGCAGGCATTACTTAAGATTTTGGAAGGGACGACTGCCTCGGTTCCTCCACAAGGTGGCAGGAAGCATCCTCATCAGGAGTTTATTCAAATCGATACCACAAATGTGTTATTCATCTGCGGAGGTGCATTTGCAGGACTCGAGAGGATAATTCAAAGCAGGATCGGCAGCAAGTCAATCGGCTTCAAGGCGGATCTCAAAAGTGCAAAAGGCAAGGACGAGGGTGAGATCTTCAAGCACGTGCTACCAGAGGATCTTCTTAAATTTGGTTTGATCCCTGAATTCATTGGAAGACTTCCGGTAATTGGAGCTGTGGATAATCTCGACAAGGCTGCTTTGATGGAGATCCTGATTGAGCCCAAGAATGCTCTGGTGAAGCAGTACCAAAAGACTTTTGAACTTGACAGTGTGGAGCTGGAAATTCTTCCAGAAGCACTAGAGGCAATTGCGGATCTCGCAATTCTCAGAGGAACTGGAGCCCGAGGACTCAGAGCGATCCTGGAAGAGGTTCTGCTGGAGGTAATGTATGACATTCCCTCCAGGGACGATGTGCAGCGGTGCGTGATTGACAGGAGCGTAGTGCTCGACAAAGTTGCGCCCACCCTGGTTCCACGAACGGGCGGACCCGACAGGCCGGAGCGAACTCGCCGGGCTGCCTCCTAATCTGAGGATCTTAAAATTTCAATTTAGATTTGTATACCTGAAATGAGCGACCTATGAGTGAGCCAATTTCCTATGGCGACGCACTTAGCTGGTTGGATCGACATATAAATATTGAGAAGAATTCTCATGCTGAATTTCCTCCACCTTCGCTTGAGAAGATCCGGGAAGTCCTGGTAGCAATCGGACAACCTCAAACTACGTATCCTTCGATCCATGTAACCGGTACAAATGGAAAAGGTTCAACCTCGAGAATAATAACGTCTCTTCTAATGGCGCACGGGCTTAGAGTGGGAACTTACACTTCCCCGCATCTGGTCAAGATCAACGAACGCATTATGGTCGATTCGCACCCGATCGGTGATTTAGATCTTCTGAGCGAGCTGTATACCCTGAAGCTGCTGGAGGAACATTCAGGCAAGGTTCTTAGCTGGTTCGAGTTGATGACAGCGGCGGCATTTTCACATTTTGACACTGTCGGCGTGGACGTGGCAGTGGTTGAGGTGGGCATGGGTGGAACCTGGGATGCCACAAATGTTATAGACGGGGACGTGTCAGTGGTAACCAATATATCGCTTGACCACGTTGATATTTTGGGGCCGGAACTCTCTGACATCGCCAAGGAGAAGTCGGGAATCATCAAACCCGGTTCATCGGTGGTTCTCGGGGTGGAGCAGGAGGATCTTCTTCCGATCTTTCTATTAAAAGAAAGCCAGGGTGCGGTCGTACTTGGCAAAGAGATAGTGATCGGATCAAATAGACAAGCTGTTGGTGGACGGGTACTCAGTGTAACAACAAAAAGAGCTGCCTATGATCACCTGTTCTTGCCTTTATTCGGTCCACATCAGGCTAAGAACGCAGCGCTGGCAATTGCTGCGGTAGAGGAGTTCTTTTCCCGGGGACTTGACTTAGATGTGGTAAAGGCTGCACTTGAGAGGTCTACGTCTCCTGGAAGGATGGAAGTTGTATTAAGGTCGCCGTTAGTTGTCTTGGACGCAGCCCACAATCCGGCTGGAATGTTATCAGCAAAGCAAAGTATTCTGAGCGATTTTTCTACAATCCGCAGCTGGCATGTCGTTGTATCGATGCTGGAGGGTCGAGATCCAAATGCGATGATGATAGCGATCGACAACGAAAAGATCGCCTCGATAATTGTAGCTCCCACCCGATCGATGCGGGCGATGGATGTTGCAAAGATGGCTGACGCTGTGGCTAAAGTTGGCAAGAGTGGCATCATTGTTGACTCGGTCACTGATGCTTTAGAAACTGCGATTGAAAGTTGTAAACCAGATGAAGGGGTACTACTGTGCGGATCTATCTATGCCGTGGCCGAGGCTAGAGAGTCAATACTAAATAGATCGTTAAAATAGATGGGCGAAGAGTGGGGCTTAGAGCGACTAGCCTTATCCGGCGTGAATAGCACTTTAGTAATATGCAAGCCGGATGCGGTTGAGCGCGGACTTGTTGGAGAAATTATTAGCCGCTTTGAGCGAAAAGGGCTTAAGATATCACGCCTCGAAATGAGAACGATTGATCAAGAGACGGCAAAGCTCCACTATGCCGAACATTCCAACAGGCCTTTTTTTACAGAGCTTGTTGATTTCATCACCCGATCACCATCGGTAATAGTCGAGGTTGCCGGACCTGAAGATACCTGGGCTATCGTTCGCATGCTGGTTGGGGCTACCGACCCAGCCAAGGCAGCGCCTGGTACAATTCGAGGGGACCTGGGTGTTACCGTGGGTGAAAACTTGGTCCACGGGTCAGATTCCGCTGAAGCCGCTGCAAGGGAATTGAATATTTTCTTTAGGGAAATTCTGTAGGTAACCGACTAGACTTCGAATACTTCTCGCTCGCTAAACATCGATTTTCGCCTTCCTATCGGAGGTTTTCTAATGGCAAAATCCAAATTTAATTTATTCCCCGCTAGAGATATGGCTGTAGATCTTGGCACTGCCAACACTCTGGTCTATGTGCGAGGAAGAGGAATTGTACTGAATGAACCATCAGTTGTAGCCATCAATACCAGGGACGGTCGTCCTCTGGCAGTTGGAGCTGAGGCTAAGCGGATGATCGGTCGTACACCTTCGAACATCCAGGCAATTCGCCCGCTAAAAGACGGAGTGATTGCTGATTTTGAGACCTGTGAAAGAATGCTCAGGTATTTCATCCAAAAGGTTCACAATTCTCGCTATGGCAAGCCGAGGATGGTGATTTGCGTTCCCTCTGGAATAACCGGCGTTGAGCAACGCGCCGTCCAGGAAGCTGCCGAGTATGCCGGGGCTCGCAAGCCTGCTTATATCATTGAAGAGCCGATGGCTGCTGCAATAGGAGCGGGATTGCCAATTCACGAACCCACTGGAAATATGGTGGTTGATATTGGAGGAGGAACCACCGAAGTTGCAGTGATTTCCCTCGGAGGAATTGTCACCAGTAGATCCATTCGAATTGGTGGAGATGAGCTGGATCAGGCGATCATCTCTTATATCAAAAAGGAATACAGTTTGGCCCTTGGTGAGCGGACTTCGGAAGAGATAAAGATTGCCCTTGGGTCAGCAGTTGAGCTAGAAGAGGAACTCCAGGCTGAAATTAGGGGACGGGACCTGATTACAGGTTTACCCAAGACGATTTTAGTATCCACTGAAGAGATTCGCAGGGCTATTGAAGAGCCCATTGCAGCCATAGTTGATGCAGTAAAGGTAACTCTGGACAATACTCCGCCAGAACTTTCCGCTGACATAATGGAGCAGGGCATCGTACTTACGGGCGGTGGCGCCTTGCTGACTGGTCTTGATAAGCGCATCTTCCAAGAGACGGGCATGCCAATAATCGTTGCAGATAATCCTTTGGATTGTGTGGTAAATGGTTCCGGACAGACTCTTGAGGAATTCGATGCCCTGAAACAGGTGTTGATTTCCTCATCTAGCCGGTAGTGGCAACCGGAGACTATGGCACGGGCGGGTTTATAGCCAGGCCAAGGATCACTTTAGTGGTTCTTGTCCTGGCCTCTTTGACGCTCGTCACTATCAGCTATAAGTCTCATGGTGGAGGCATAGGCTCGATTTTCCAAAACTCATTACGGAGCATTACCAATCCGATCCGCTCAAGTGCCGATGCCGTTGTCCGACCAATCGATAATGTATTTAGTGGAGCCTTCCACTATTCGTCGCTAAAACAGCAGGAATCGAAATTACAGCATCAAGTAAGTACGCTGAAAAATCAGGTACTGATAGCCAACAAATATCAAAGCGAAGCTCAGAGTCTGTCCAAACTGATCAATTTGCCATTTGCCCAAGGATTACCGTCAGTCGCTGCGATAGTGGATAATTACTCTCCTACTAATACTCAGCTCTCTGTAGATTTGGATAAAGGATCTTCCCAGGGTATAAAAGTTGGAGAGCCCGTAGTTTCAAGTCTTGGACTGATTGGGCGTGTGGTATCGGTGACTTCAAATTCATCGACGGTATTGCTTATCGCAGACCCTACCTCTTCAGTGGGGGTTGAATTTGGTAAAAGTAACCACATAGCTCTAGCTGTCGGCAAAGGTTCATTTAGTTCACTAAGCGTAGCATTAGTTAATCCTGGGACTCCTATTCATAAGGGCGAAACTATGTTTACCTCGGGATTGCAGGGTGGGATATTTCCTCCCGGTATTCCTGTAGGGGTGGTCGCCTCCTACTCTTACCTGCCAGGTGATCTACAAGAGCATGTGACGATATCCCCGTTGGCGAACCTGGCTCATTTGCAATATGTAAAGGTTCTGGAGTGGTTGCCAGGGGGGAGTAAAGGATGAGGGGACGAATACTTCGGTCGGCGTTGCTGGTTCTAACCGTCGTGATAGTGCAACATTCAATCCTTAATTCGGTCCAGTTTTTTGGAGTCCATCTCGATCTGCCACTGTTACTAGTGATCGTTGCCGGTTTCACAGTGGGACGGGAAGCTGGAGCTGTCATTGGCTTCGTAGTCGGACTTATGGTGGACAGCTTTCTACTAACCCCGTTTGGGCTTTCGGCAATGGTGTTCAGCGTTATTGGCTATCTCGCTGGACAAACTGAGAAAGGGTCGATTATAGGTCCTTGGACTATCAATGCCGCATTAGCTTCACTTCTAAGTGCAGCAGGGATTCTCGCTTATGAAGTTGCCTCTCGATTACTGGGATTTGGGCAGCTCCTTCGGATAAATCTTGTCAAAGTAGTTTTGGTGGTCGCTGTGACAAACGCGATTTTATCTGTTGTAATGGTTCCACTTGGCAGATGGGCGTTTTCATCGAGAGAGTCGAATTCTCGGCCACCACTTATGAGGCGCTAATGGCGGACACGCATTTTGCAAGGAGTTTTGTTGGCAAAGCGTACCTTTAATCGCAGGGAATCGAGAGGGCCGAGCGAACGTGCACGGGCACGGGCGGTCGGCTTTGCTGTAGCAGCACTATTTTGTGCCATGTTTGCCAGGCTTTACGCTCTTCAGATACTCGATAGTTCAAGCTTCAAGGCGCAGGCAGTCGCGAACCAGGTTAGACAAGTGACTCAGCAGGCTCCGCGGGGACTTATTACTGATCGCAATGGCAATCTCTTGGTGGGAAATAAAGTTGTAGAGTCGGTTACCCTGGCCCCTAACGTCGCATTTCAAAAACCGTTTGTAATCAATAATCTAGCTAAATTGCTGGGAATTTCGGCGGCTTCAATCAAGAGTTCGCTCAATAATCTTCAATATTCACCTTATGAACCAGTACCGGTCGATTTTGGAGTCTCAAAGACAAAGATTGTTTATATCGCGGAGCATGCATCCCAGTTTCCAGGTGTATCGTATCAGCTAACAACCCAGAGAGCCTATCCGGAAGGCACAACCGCAGCTCAGGTGCTTGGATACGTGGGACAAATAAGCCAGTCGCAGCTCAAGGCACTGGCCTCCAAAGGATATCAACCCGGGAACTCCATTGGCAAAGCTGGAGTTGAGCTTAGTTTTGAAAATTATCTACGGGGAAAGCCCGGAGTTTCGAAACTGGAGGTTAATGCCTCTGGGCAAGTTGTCGGCACCTTGTCCAAAAAGGCTCCGGTTCCAGGTGATAACCTGCAATTGTCAATAGACCTTAATCTTCAGAAGGTAGCTGATAACGCTTTAGCTGGAGAAATCAAAAAGCTATCTGGAACATATAACTCTTATTTCAGTAAGTACTATCCTCAACTAACCGGAGCCGTGGTAGTAGAGAATCCAAATAATGGACAGATTTTGGCAATGTCTTCTTATCCCACCTACAACCCAAGTGTGTGGGTTGGCGGTATTTCAACTGCCGAATACCAAAAACTTACGTCCCCTAGTTCTAACCAGCCTCTTATCAACAGGGCTATTGCTGGGGAATATACTC
Organism: Actinomycetes bacterium; assembly: GCA_021803345.1. GTDB lineage: Bacteria > Actinomycetota > Acidimicrobiia > Acidimicrobiales > Acidimicrobiaceae > SCQM01. Next base: position 55,925 of record JAJZLS010000038.1, on the reverse strand, counting down.
CTGGCTCTACATTCAAATTGGCCACCGCGTCCGCCGCACTTAAAACTGGTTTAATATCACCTTCGTACTACTACTTCGACACCGGGCTTTTCACGATACCGGGATGCACCTCAGGAAAATGCTCTTTTCACAACTCTGGTGGTGAGCACCTGGGACTTTTGAACATTACAAAGGCCCTGGCGGCTTCTGACGACGTATTTTTCTACAATTTGGGTTACATGTTCTATGTAAACCAGACCAAGTATGGGCAGGATCCGATTCAGCAGGAGGCAAGTGCCTATGGTTGGGGTCACTTGACTGGGATCAATCTTCCCGGTGAAGTCAAAGGTCTGGTCGATTCCCCAGCTACACGTGCTTATCTCCATCAGCATTATCCAGCGGCCTACCCCTATGCCACCTGGTATGTGGCAGACCAATTGGAAATGGCCTTTGGTCAGGGAGAGACTCTTATCACGCCGATTCAAATGGCAAATGCATACGCGACGTTTGCAAACGGTGGGACCCGGTATCAGCCACAGATTGCCAGCGGAGTGGTATCGCCAAGCGGGAAGTTGGTGAAGAAGTTCAATCCAATAGTGACGGGACATGTTCCTCTGCCAGCTGCTGATAGGCAGGCTATGCTAACCGGTTTCGAAGGTGCGGTCCAGAGCAGCATTGGTACGGCCGGAAGCACATTCGCTGGGTTTCCATTCAACAAATTTCCTCTTGCTGGTAAAACTGGTACCGCTTCGGTCACTGGTCAGATTCCAAACTCATGGTTTGTAGCCTTTGGCCCTGTTCAGAAGCCCGAATATGTTGTAGCAGTTGTGATCAAACAGGGTGGATTTGGAGCTTCGGCAGCAGCACCTGTGGCACGTCAAATCTTTCAGTACCTGATGAATCATCCTGTGGGCAGATCAACCTTTGGGCAACCTCACCTAGCTCCAGGTGTGGTGAATAATGGCGGCTACGGAGTCCCGGGAAATCCTCCCACTACCACCACCACTACTTCTACCTCGACTACTACAACCAGCGTGACCAAAAAGGCAGGCTAGTCCGTATCACTGATGCCGCAGTCGGAGCGACGCCTGGTGGTGGTTGATTAAGTTTGGTAAACAATGAACCAGTCGGCATTTTATGGTTTTGCACGAAAGTTGTTTAGGTAATAGCAGGGCGATCACCTCCAGCCTGCGATATTCTTTCGAGGGTTGCACTGTGATTCCGATTTTGAACTTGTGATGACATCTTTCAATTGGAAATATTTGGGTTACAGAAGGTGGGCTAAATGGATTTAGTGCAAGAGGGGGATCTTCTGCGGTCTCCTACTGAAGATGAGATCCAGAATTCACGGCTTAAGGAGTTCCAGGGATTTATTGAATCGTCTCTAGAAAAGCGTTTTCACAACTATGAGGAGCTTTGGAGCTTTTCAACCACTGAAGTTGAGCTGTTCTGGAATTTGATCTGGGAGTTCTTTCACGTGAAGGGTTCTAAACCCGGACAGCTTGAAAACACCGGTAAGAGCTGGAGCGACACTCACCGCGGTCTGGTATTGAGCAGTCGGCAAATGCCGGGGGCTCGCTGGTTCGAAGGAAGCAGTTGCAACTATGCGGAGAATGCTCTGTCGCATCCTGATGACCAAGTGGCGGTTTTATGCCAGAGTGAATCTCGGCCCGAGCTCAAGAGTTACACCTATGGTGAACTTCGTGCCGAAGTTGCCAAAATTCAAGGTTGTCTGAAAGACCTTGGAGTTTCGGCTGGAGATCGTGTTGCTGCGTATGCTCCAAATATTTTTGAGACCCTTGCCTTTTTCCTGGCCAGCGCTTCCATCGGAGCTATTTGGTCCTCCTGTTCACCCGATTTTGGGATTTCGGCGGTAGTCGACCGCTTTGCCCAAATAGAGCCCAAGGTGCTATTTGCGGTAGATGGATACCATTATGGGGGAAAGCTGATTCCACGAACTGAAGAAATTGGCGCAATTGCCCAGGCTTTGCCGACCCTTGGTGCAGTGGTTGTGCTCAATTATTCCGGGAACTCCAGTCATAAGCTGCAGTCGGGTAAAGTCCTCGATTATTCATCGTTGGTCTCCGGACAGCACCAATCGAGCGGTCCTTATTTTGAGAGGATTGATTTTTCTCACCCTCTATGGATCCTTTATTCCTCGGGTACTACCGGTTTGCCAAAGCCGATCGTTCAGAGCCATGGAGGAATCATTCTGGAACACCTAAAGGCAATCGGGCTGCATCTAGATCTGAGACCTGGTGACAGGTTCTTTTGGTTTACGACCACCGGCTGGATGATGTGGAATTTCCTGATCGGCGGTCTGCTTTTAGGGGTGACTGCGGTCCTCTATGATGGTTCCCCTGGGTTTCCAGATTTAAACCGCTTATGGGAGCTGGCTGAGTCAGCAAAGATAACTTATTTTGGAACGTCAGCCTCCTTTATTCAAAGTTGCCAGAAGGCAGGACTGCACCCTGGAGAAGAGTTCAATTTATCCAGCTTGAGGGGAGTTGGTTCCACAGGGTCACCGCTTTCGCCAGAGAATTTCCGGTGGATCTATGAAAATATTTCCCCTGAGCTGCAATTGGCATCGGTGTCGGGTGGTACCGACGTGTGCACAGCATTTTTGGGATCGTCCCCATGGCATCCGTGCAAGGCTGGTGAGATTGCAGCAAGATGCTTAGGGTGCAAGATTTCTGCTTATGACGAAGCTGGTGGCAGCGTGTTGGATCAGGTTGGAGAACTGGTAATAGAGGAGCCGATGCCGTCTATGCCACTTCAATTTTGGAATGACCCTGACGGATCAAAACTTTTTGAAGCTTATTACTCGTATTTCCCTGGCAAGTGGCGTCACGGGGATTGGATCAAGATAAAGCCCAGTGGGGCTTGCGTGATCTATGGAAGGTCTGACTCAACTTTGAACCGGGGTGGAATTCGGATGGGCACATCTGATTTTTACCGGGTTATTGAGTCATTTGATGAAATTTCTGACTCGTTGGTAGTTGACACTTCCCATTTGGGTCGGGAAGGTGAGCTCATTGCTTTCGTGGTGGTGAATCCGCAATGCCAGCTTACTTCTGGCCTTATTGGTGCCATTAAGGCCAAGATACGCTCCGAGCTGTCTCCACGTCACGTTCCAGATCGGATTGTGCCCGTTCCGTCGATCCCGAGGACAATCAATGGGAAGAAGATGGAAATTCCTATCAAGCGGATCTTGTGCGGCGAGGAACCAGAAAAAGTGTTGGCCAAGGGTGCGCTTTCGGACCCGAATTCGCTCGATTTTTATATTGGCTATACGAAAGAATCCTAAATTTGATAGTGCTGCGGCGGTAAATGGGTCGAGCCAAAACTGCGGCAACGGGTGCGACAGGAACATAGACTTCATCTCAACCGCAGTTAGCGCGTTGTAAGGGAACGCTGGTGAAGATTATTGGGCTTTCGTGTTGATTTGCAGTATCTGCCGTACAATTCCAATTTCAACTTTTCAAATATCTACCTAATTCCCGTATCTCACTATCTCATTGATTGCGGGGATTGCGGGATTGGGTGTGTACAATATGTATACTTGTCTTCATGAGTCAGCCTATAACGGCTCGCCTAGACGAAGATGTTGTCCAAGCCATCGACAATGCCGTGGCTTGTGGAGTTGCGCCTAACCGAGGAGCGATAATATCTCGGGCCGTAAAAGAATGGCTGAGCCATCACTCTGAAGAAGCGATAAAGGATTCGTACCGTAAGCGCTATGAGGCTATAGACTCTGACGAGCAGGAACTGATTGCAAAGTTAGGGATAAGTTCGGCAACGATAGTTATAGAAAGCAATAAGTGATCTTTAGAGGGGAAATCTGGGATGCCGAAATACCCGGAGTGGGTAGGAAACCAGTTGTTATTGCAACCAGAGATACCGCAATTCCTCTCCTTACCAACTTGGTTTGCGTGCTGGTGACCTCGAAATACCGAGGCCATGTCGCTGAAGTTGAGGTTGGACATGAAGAAGGACTTTCTCACGCTTGTGCTATCAACTGCGACAATATCTTTACATTGCCAAAGACCATGCTGACAACAAGACGTGGATCGCTCGGAGCTGCGGCTTTCGAAGCCTTCAACTCTGCTCTAGAGATTGCGCTGGGTTTAGGCAACTAGCCGCACATTTTCACACAGTATTTGCTAGGCGACTGTTAGTAACCCGCCATAGCCAGGTCTTACTATTTCCAAACCCCTTATAAAATTCGGCAAATCTTTATTGAAAGACTTGAACGAAAATGAATAACCAATCCCAAAACACAGAGACGACCTTCCTCGCTGTCGGCGATGTCCACGGTCACTGGACTGAAGTAATTCGTAAGTGTATAGAACTGTAGGGTTGATGCTGAACCCGGTGGCTTATATTTGGAAACCACAGCGCAGCGATCTTCTACAAATGGCAGGCCTGTACCTAAGGCTATAACACCTGTTAGCAGTATGATCGACCGGTCGCCGTATCTCATACAGTCTTTTGCGTATTCCGAGGAGTATCTGTGATTTATATTGGCTTATCTTTGCCAAGGACAGGGTTACCTGTAACCTGACGCTCGGGTTGCTTTCAACTTATAACACCGTTGCCTGGGTTACACGTACGATCGGCCTGCAGTTTTGCCTCAAAGGGTCGATGCTTTATGCGTCCCGGCTTTATTTCCGCTAGACTAGCTGACATATGCAGATCCCTTGGCACTATTTCAATTACTGGATAGGTATAGCGGTGCTTGCTTCGTGGCAATATCGAAGCAGGGAAAGTTCGCCGACTTCAAATGAAGTGCGAGTTGCATCTGTTTTAGAGTCTCAAGAACCAGTTTTTGGTTCACTTTCATCTCCGGCAGAGGTTTTTACCGATTTCAGAACCAATCAATTCAGTAACTGTGGCTATTTCCGTATTGGTGACCTCAACGCCGGCATTACAAGATTTAGAAGGGTGATGCCTCATGTCCGAGGACAACTCCACCTACGAAGGTGGCAGATCAACACAGGAGCCATTAGGGGACCAGGTAAAGAATCAGGGAAGCCAGTCAGCTCAAAGAAGGCGTCGGAGCGGCAGTTCTGGGCGCGGGCCGCTTAAAAGAAATGTACCAGAACCAACCTCCAAGGTAAGTTATGTTCCACAGGATGATAGCGGAGTAGTCGTCGGTTCCCAACGGTCTAACGCGCCAAGGCGCAACAGTCGTCAAACCTCAAGGCGGGTACAGCCGGAGGTTTCACAGTCAATTGAAGTTGTCCCACAAGCGGTCCCAGAGGTACGCTCACGCGGCCGGCGCAGGCCATTCGGGGGCTCACAACCGATTCCGGATACCCCGGCAGCTCCTGTGGTAAAAAAGAAGCGGCTAGGAATATTGGGATCCAAGGAGCGGGAAGAGATTCTCAAAATGGGTCCGGTGCAGTATAAAACTGATGAGCTGCTAGCCGAATCTGGCGTCAGGGAGGCTCGATCACAGCGCCGAGGACAACGGTTTGGCCGTGAGCGAAATGGCCGTCCGGTGGGCCGGTATCTGATGTGTGTCCATGTCAGAGAGGGCGTTACCCAAATTGCAATTTTAGAGGGTAGGACGCTTATTGAGCATTATGTCTCAAAGTCTGAGTCAGATCCCAATTCAATTGACGGGAATATCTATTTAGGAAGAGTGACGAATGTTCTTCCTGGCATGGAGGCTGCGTTTGTCGACATAGGAACTCCCAAGAACGCAGTTCTCTATAGGGGAGATGTTCGTTATGAACGCGAGGATCTCGTCGATGCCGATCAGAAGATGGTAAGGATTGAGCATCTTCTGCGTCCAAAGCAGACAGTTGTTTGCCAGGTCACCAAAAATCCTATAGGCACCAAAGGTGCCCGATTGACTCAGGAAGTTTCACTTCCGGGTCGGTTTTTGGTCTTGATTCCTAATTCGGATAGTTATGGCATCTCGAAAAGATTGCCTGATGACGAGCGTAAGAGACTGCGGAGGATCCTCGAAGATATTAAGCCTGATGGATTTGGGATGATTGTAAGAACAGCAGCTGAGGGCGCCACTGCAGACGAGCTTAAGCGTGATACTGACCATCTAGTTGGTATGTGGGAACGCATTGAAGAAAGAGCCAGAGTGGCTCACGCTCCGGCCCTGCTTTATCAAGAGCCACAGGTGGCAGTAAGGGTGATTCGAGAGGAATTCAACAGGAACTATCGTGGGGTCATTATTGACGATAAGGACCTTTACGATGAAGTCTCCCTTTATGTGTCATCAATTTCGCCTGAGTTGGCTGACCGGGTGGAGTTTTATGACAAGGAGAGACGAGCGCTTCCTCTGTTTGAACAGTTTCACGTTCATGAACAATTACACAAGGCACTTGGTCGCAAGGTTTGGCTGCCATCAGGAGGCTCTCTAATCATTGATAGAGCAGAAGCCCTCACGGTGATTGATGTCAACACAGGCAAAAATGTAGGTTCTCATTCACTTGAAGAGACGATTCATAGGAACAATCTCGAAGCAGTCGAGGAGATTGCCCGCCAACTCAGGTTGAGAGACATAGGTGGAATTATCGTCATCGACTTGATAGATATGTTGATCAGATCGAATCAAGAGGACGTTATGCGTGCCTTTAAAGAAGCATTAGCCCGGGATAAAACCAAGACCCAGGTCTTCGATATGTCTGAGTTGGGACTGGTTGAAATGACCCGACAGAGGGTTTCAGAGGGTTTGGTGGAGTCTTTTTCGACTGTTTGTCCAACTTGTGAAGGAAGAGGGCTAATTTTTGACCCGTCTCTGCTTTAGAACAGGTACACTGTTACACCTATGTATGCGGTGATCACAACAGGTGGTAAGCAAGAAAAAGTTTCACAGGGGCAGGTTCTTAACGTTGAACTCCTCAATGTCGATGAAGGTAGCGATGTTACCTTCAAGCCGATTCTTATCGTCGACGGCGAGAGTGTCATAACTGAGGGTGACCTTGATGATGCGTCAGTGACTGGAAAGGTCCTTAGCACGGCTAAGGGGCCTAAGGTAGTTGGTTTCAAGTATCGATCCAAGTCAAGGTATCGTCGTAAATGGGGCCATCGTCAAAAGTATTCGGTAGTCGAGATTACTGGTATTTCCAAGTAACAGTTATTCAGCTCGACGTTTTGAACAGGGTCGAATGTGCAGCTCCAAGGAGAATTATAAATGTCAAAGACTAAAGGTGGAGGATCCACCAGGAACGGTCGTGACTCCCAGGCGCAAAGGCTGGGTGTCAAGATGTACGACGGGATGACCGCCAAGGCTGGAGCTATTTTGGTGCGCCAGCGTGGCACTAAGTTTCACCCCGGCATCAATGTGGGCAAGGGTGGAGACGACACCCTTTTCGCTACAGCTGAAGGTAAGGTCAAGTTCGGTGACCGTAAGGGACGCAGGGTTGTAGACGTTCTCAGCGAAAGCGTTGCTCAGTAATACTCAAACGAAATGGGCCGTTGTAATATCGGCGATTTCAGACCTCGGAGCGCCAACTAAACGGCGATACCGAGGTCTTTAGTTTTTTATGAGGTTGTATGTCGAGTTTTGTAGATAGCGCACAGATTCATGTCAAGGCCGGTGACGGGGGAGCTGGTTCCACCTCATTTCGTCGGGAAGCCCATGTTGACAAGGGTGGACCGGACGGTGGTGACGGTGGCCACGGTGGCGACGTATGGCTGCTCGCGTCTCATAACGTAACTTCTCTGTTCAGTTTCAAAGACCATCCTCATCGTGAGGCCGAAAATGGTACTCATGGATCTGGCAAGAAAAAGCATGGTGCCTCAGGCAAAAGCCTCGTTGTTGAGGTGCCGGTAGGAACAGTAGTAAAAGATTTAGAAGGCAATACCGTCGTCGATCTTGATCAATCGGGCATGAAGTGGCTGGCTGGCAAAGGGGGCCAAGGTGGCCGAGGAAACGCCCGGTTTCTTTCCAACTCAAGGAGAGCGCCCAACTTTTCTGAGCAAGGTGAGGTTGGCCAGGAGATGTGGTACAACCTTGAGCTGAAGCTTGCAGCTGATGTAGCCATTATTGGTTTTCCCAATGTGGGTAAATCCACATTGATTTCAATGATATCCGCCGCCAAGCCAAAGATAGCTGACTATCCTTTCACAACGCTTGTCCCCAACCTGGGGGTGGTACACCTCGGCGACGATTACGAGTTTTCAGATTTCATAGTGGCTGATATTCCTGGACTGATAGAGGGTGCCAGTCAGGGTAAAGGTCTGGGGCATGAGTTTCTTCGCCATATTGAAAGGGCGGAAGCTTTACTAGTCCTGATCGATCTCTCAGATCAAGCATTGATTGATCCGGCAACACAACTTGAAGTCCTGATTAGAGAGATCACTGCGTATATGCCAGAGCTTGCAGAACGGCCAAGGTTGGTGGTTGGCTCAAAGATCGATGCAACTTCCACCTCCAAAGTAGATCAATTTTTATCTGATGGGTTGTTGGACTTGGCAGTCTCTTCTACCACTAATCAGGGAATCAAGGAGCTCGTCAATCGGCTTTATCTAATGGTTAAGGATGCAAAAAGCTCGGTACCGACTCCAAACGATGAGATAGTGATCCATAGACCAACAGCGAGCGGTTTTGACTTAATCAGGGACCCGGATGGAGTTGTCAGGGTTATTGGAAGGGCGGCAGAAAGATCTGTTGCTCTTTCAAACATCGGTTCGCCAGAGGCTTTAGATTATATTCAAGCCAGATTAACCAAACTGGGAGTCAACAGGGCTTTACGGCGGATGGGAGTGCGGGAAGGTGACGAGGTCAGAATCGGAGCATTCAGCTTTGATTATCAGCATGATGAATAAGGAGCCGGGGTGCGGATAGTTGTCAAGCTTGGTTCTTCGTCTGTCACCGAGCCTGATGGCTCGATTTCACATCTCACTTTAGATCGAATCTCATCTCAAATTGCAGAACTTGCTAAAGAAGGAAATTGGGTAGTACTGGTTAGCTCCGGAGCAATAGCTGCAGGGCTAAATACTCTTGGTATCACCGAGAAGCGTCCTAGTGACCTCAGCATTCTCCAGGCCATATCTGCGGTTGGCCAATCGAGATTGATGGCAGCATATAACCAGGCGCTTAGCAACTATGGCATGGTTGCCGGACAGGTACTTTTGACACCTCTCGACTTTGTCAATCGGCAGCAGTATCTTCATGCCCGTCAAACGCTCCAGAAGCTGAACGAGCTGGGTGTGATAGCAATTATAAATGAGAATGACGCGGTAGCCGACGATGAAATTCGCTTTGGTGACAATGACCGGATTGCGGCATTGGTGGCGAATTTGATAGCTGCTGACTTGTTGGTGCTTCTAACCGACCAGGATGGTGTATACACTTCAGATCCCCGTCTAAATTCAGCAGCTTCTCTTTTAGAGGAAATTGATGAAGTCTCAGAAGTGCTAAGGACGGCAGCCGGAGGAGCTGGCACAGAACGTGGCTCGGGTGGTATGGCATCCAAGCTTCAGGCTGCTTCGATCGCTTCCTGGTCTGGTATAGATGTGGTGATAGCAAGCTCATCTCGCCAGTCAGTGCTTATTGAGGCACTGACAAGGAAGCCGGGAATCGGTACCTATATTAACAAGAGGGAGGCTCGGCTGACCGCCAGGAAGCTCTGGATTGCTTTTGCTAATCCTCCAGTAGGAAAGGTATTTGTAGATGATGGGGCCAGGCGGGCGATTGTTTTAGGTTCTAAGTCACTCCTAAGCGTAGGTATCTCATCTCTTGAAGGGACATTCTACGAAGATGATGCTGTGGAGATCTGCGATTTATCTGGAGTAGTAATTGCCAGGGGCCTGGTCCGGGTCTCCTCGGAGGATCTAAGCTTGTTAATTGAATCGCGCCAAGATGAAAAACAGGCTCCTGCGAGTATTGTGATCCATCGAGATGACTTAGTGGTGTTGGTGTAATGGCCAAAGGCTGCATTGAGCCGCCGGGGTAAAAGTAGGTAAACAGATGTCTAACGAAAACGTAGCTTACCAAGCTGACTCATTATTGGTTCAAGCAGCCAAGGTAAAGCAGGCCTCCAAAGCTATGGCATTAGCTTCCACTGCTCAAAAGAACGAAGCGCTTCTTCAGAGCGCAGACTTATTGGTAGGGAACTCTGAGTTAATTTTGGCGGCTAATGCTAGCGATGTTGAAAATGCCAAGGAATCAGGGACGTCAGCCACAGTTATTGATCGTCTTCTTCTTAATTCTTCCCGAATTATGTCAATGGCCAAAGGTTTGCGTGACGTTGCCTTGCTTGGGGACCCAGTCGGCGAGGTGAGCGAAGGATGGGTAAGGCCAAACGGACTTCAGATCGAAAAGGTCAGGGTGCCGTTAGGCGTGGTCGGGATAATCTATGAAAATCGCCCCAATGTGACTTCGGATGCAGCTGCCCTTTGCATCAAAAGTGGTAACAGCGCCTTTTTGAGAGGTTCATCTGCAGCTATAAATTCAAATCTTAGAATTGCTGAGCTTCTTTCCAGTGGGCTTGAAAAGGCAGGTCTTCCCAGGGATGCCGTGACTCTGGTCACTGATACCGCTCGGGAGTCTGCGGTGGAGTTTATGAGACTTCGAGGCTATATCGATTGTCTAATTCCGAGGGGAGGGCCATCGCTGATATCTGCGATAGTGGAAAACGCCACTGTTCCCTATGTGATAGATGGCGACGGCAACTGTCATATCTATGTGGACCAGTCGGCGGATTTGGGCCAGGCGGTGGAGATCATAAAGAATGCCAAGGTTCAGCGCCCTTCGGTTTGCAATGCTGTAGAGACGGTGTTAGTTCACGAAAATATAGCTGCAGCACTTCTGCCGAGACTTAGAGACTCAATGCCTTCGGTCGAGTTTAGAGTTGATGTCCGATCCCATACCTTTATGCCAGAAGCCAAGATCGCGGCTGAGTCTGATTATCAGGTTGAATTTTTGGATCTAATTTTGGCTATAAAAATTGTCAACAGCCTTGACGAGGCGATAGATCACATTGGCAAATACGGCAGCGGCCATTCAGAGGCGATTCTAACCAATGACTATCAAGCTGCCAAACGGTTTATCGCTGAAGTTGACGCAGCGGCAGTACTGGTAAATGCCTCCACCCGTTTTGTTGATGGGGGAGAGGTTGGTTACGGAGCAGAGATCGGAATAAGTACTCAGAAGCTTCATGCCAGAGGCCCGATGGGACTCAAAGAATTGACTACTCAGAAGTTTGTAATACAAGGCACTGGTCAGGTGCGAGTATAGGTATGGCAGAAGAAAGCTTGAACTTTACCTCACAGTCCGACGTTGAAGAGCTGCTGTTGAAGGCTGGCTACCTTCCCACGCTCGAAATTTGCTCGGTGCTGTTTCTTGCTGATCGGCTTAAGAAACCTGTTTTAGTTGAAGGACCAGCCGGAACTGGTAAGACTCAACTAGCCAAGAGCATCGCCCAAGCTTTGGGATCGAGGCTCATACGACTTCAGTGCCACGAGGGAATTGATGAGGCAAAGGCGCTTTATGAATGGAACTATAAGAAGCAACTTCTTCGAATCCAGTCGGACCAGCTGAGTCAGTCCTGGAACCAGATTGAAGAGAATATATTTTCTGAAGAGTTTTTACTTGAGAGACCATTGCTGGAGGCAATTCGCGCAGATGACCCGGTCGTATTGCTGATCGACGAGATTGACCGTGTCGAAGTGGAGACAGAGGCGCTATTGCTCGAAGTTCTTAGCGATTACCAGGTTTCGATCCCAGAAATGGGCACCGTAACTGCCAACCAGATGCCACTCGTATTTTTGACCTCAAACAATACTCGGGAGCTTTCCGAGGCCCTTAAGCGTAGATGCCTCTTCCTCTACCTCGACTATCCGGATCGGGATCGTGAAACAGCAATCGTTCTGTCGAGAGTTCCCGGAATTTCGACTGCTTTGGCTGAGTCAGTCACTTCGTTTGTATCCTCGATAAGAGAACTGGATCTGAAAAAGCTCCCCAGTGTTTCGGAGACTATCGACTGGGCATCGGCATTAGTTCAGTTCGGGGTTAGCGAAGTTGATGAATCGATAGCCAAGTCGACACTAAATGTACTGGTAAAGTACCGATCTGATATGGTTAAGGTCTCAAAAGCCCTACTTTCTAGTTGAGGTATTAGTTGATTGTCGACCGCTTAATCGACTTTATTGAAGCGCTTAGGGCATCTGGAGTGCCAATCTCAATCTTGGAATCCATAGACGCTACCTCCAGCCTTAAATATGTCGATATATCCCAGAAAGAGATGGTCAAATCATATCTTGCTGGCTCGCTGATAAAGGATCAGTCGCACCGTAAAGTTTTCGATCAGTTGTTTGATGTCTATTTTTCTTCTGGATCTACAGCGGAGAATATGACCAGCGCTGCTTTAGAAAAGGAAATCAGCGAAAGCTTTGCTGACGTGGATGACGACGAGTTGAGGGAGATGATCGCCTCAGCTACTCAAAGCGGAGATGTGGAAGCACTAAAAGCGATGGTATCGCTGGCGGTGTCGAGGTATGCCGGTATTGAACCAGGCAGGCCTGTTGGGGGACGATACTATGCCTATCGTACCTATCAAGGGCTAAATATGGATAAAATCCAAACTTCGATTTTTGATGGCCGTGTGTCGCAGCTACCTTCCGACGACTCGCTGGGCCGAAAGCTGATCAATCGTGAGGTTGAATTAGAGCTGGCTAAGATCAGTCAGTTGGTGGAGGATGAAATCAGACGAAGAATGGTGGGCGAGCGCGGGCCTGAAGCTGTGGCACGAACGCTTAGGGCGACCCTTCCACAGGACATAGATTTCATGTACGCCGGGGCAGATGAGCTGAACGAAATTGAGCGAAGTCTGGAACCCCTGGTGCGTAAGTTGGCCACAAGGCTTGAAAGACAGCGGCGGCACGGAGGGACCGGATCTCTCGATTATCGGGCCACAATCAGAAAGTCTATGGCTTACGGTGGAGTTCCAATCGATCTGGTATACCACAGGGCATTTCCGTCTAAGCCGGAGTTGGTGGTGGTGGCTGACATATCGGGATCGGTTGCATCTTTTGCCAGGTTTACTTTGCTGATGCTGTATGCTTTATCGGGCCAATTCAGCAAAGTCCGAAGTTTTGTATTTATCGACGAGATTGATGAGGTTACCGAAATATTCGACAAGAGTGATGACATCAATGAGGCTATGACTCAGGTGAACTCGAGGGCAAAGGTGGTTTGGATGGACGGGCACTCTGATTATGGTCGAGTGCTGGAGAGTTTCTTCGAAAGATGGGGACAAGCCCTCAACCATAATTCCACTGTGCTGATATTGGGTGACGCTAGGAATAACTATCATCCGTCGAGAGCTGGAATTTTGGCTAACCTCAGGATGAAGGTGCGGCAGATCCACTGGCTAAATCCCGAGCCGGCCTCGTATTGGGATAGCGGTGATTCTATTATTGGGGAGTATGGCATTTATTGCGACTCAGTCAACGAATGCAGAAATTTACGTCAATTGCAGTCTTTTGTGAGACGGCTAGCATAGGAGCGTTGGCGGCCGATGTCATTAGAGACCAATCTGGTTTTAGTTCGGCATGGAGCTTCAAGGTCCACCGAGTTGCAGATGGTGGGCGGCCATCTGGGTTGTCGCGGTTTGAGTGTGGAAGGTGTTAGCCAGGTCGAGAAGCTGGCCCGTCGGTGGCTGAAGGCTCCTCCTTTTAGTCAAGAGTTTCCTTATGGAGCGGGGTATAGTTCTGTTATGCGTAGGGCAGTCGAGACTGCGACTGCAGTGCTCTCTCCGCTCGGGCTGACTCTTGATGCCCAACTCTGTGATCTGTGCGAAATCCATCCAGGTGATGCCGATGGGTTAACCTGGGATGAGTCTGGAAAGAAATATCCTGAGATAGACATTTACACCGAGCCGGATCTGCCGTTAGCTCCTAACGGTGAAAGTTGGAACCAAATGAGGGTACGGGCTATTAGAGCATTAGGCGCCATTGTCGATCACCATCCGCAACAAACGGTGTTGATATTTACCCACAAAGGGGTTGTAGACGCGGTACTTGAGGGCTGGTTCGGAGTTTCTCCCAAATGTACCATGGTGGGTTCGAACGCTACTGGAATTACCACACTTCGATTGAAACGAGACAAGCGGGGCAATTTTGCCCCGCTCCTGATCTCCTATAACGATGCCGCTCATATTTTGAGCTGATTAGCAGGCGTAATCTGTATCCACGTTGTAAGTGGTGTTTGTCCCGGTTTGTACCAGCCATGGTGTCCCACCGGCAAACCAGAGAGCCGGGTCAGTACAGGCTGCTTGCTGATAGTCCGGGGCTGCAATCCAGATTGGCAAAGGATTTGTTGCAGTTCCCAGAGTCATTCCTCCGGTGATCTGCTCCCACTGGTATGCTGTTGAATAGATCCCCACCAATATTCCCTGGGAGTGAAAATACTGGATGGCTCCCTGGATCACAGCATTGTTGATCTGAAGATCGGTTGACCATGGCCCTCCGGTCTCAACGTCAAGCCACCAAATATTTGATGTAATACCTAAGGATTGCGCATTCAATAATGAGTGTTCGGCTTCGTTTGAGCCATAGTTCACCGCCTGGCATAAGTAGTTCGTTGGGGAGCAGGTTCCAGAGGGTCCACTTAGGTATGCCGATGGACTAGGTGCAATCTGCCAGGTTCCAGAGCTAAAGGGGGCACCTAGGAACGTATAGAGTTGCAAGTTTGCGCCCGCGGCGGCTGCCTCTTCTTTAAACATGGTTGGGTTCCGGTTGTCGAGGAAAGGATAACCGTCTGATTCCGCAATGGCAAGGGTTCCAAGTGGAGGCACCTGAATAGTGTAATTACTCATGTCATACCCGGTAGTTCCCGGTACAAATGGGTTAGTACCCTTATTTGCTGCAATTGCAACTATTGGTGCCGGAATAGTTTTGCCACCCATGGAACCATAAAAAGTGGCATCACCAAAGGTGAAGATTCCACCGTCGGAGGCCACCATCCAGTAGCCCTGTCCATCTGCGGTTGAGGCCATTCCAACTATGGGTTTATTCAATGGCTTTCCGCCCATGGAACCATAAAAAGTGGCATCACCGAATGAGAAGATTCCACCGTCGGAGGCCACCATCCAGTAGCCTTTTCCGTCCGGCGTTGAGGCCATTCCAACTATGGGTTTATTCAATGGCTTTCCGCCCATGGAACCATAGAATACTGCATCGCCGAAGGCGAATACTCCACCATCGGATGCAACCAGCCAGTAACCTTTTCCATCCGGCGTGGCAGCCATTCCAACTATGGGTTTATTCAATGGCTTTCCGCCCATGGAACCATAGAATACTGCATCGCCGAAGGCGAATACTCCACCATCGGATGCAACCAGCCAGTAACCATGGCCGTCTGGTGTAGTAGCCATCCCAACAATAGGCTGGCTTGGGTGATACGGCGCCGCAGATCCTAGAGATAGTGTGGCGAAATTGTAAGTAGATCCGTCAGCTCCCGCCATCCAATAGCCACCTGACGAGATCGTCGAAGTAGTAGCGGTGTTGCTATGTGGCGGCATTTTCACGGAAGGCGAAGTGCCTATAGATAAGCTCAGCGCTAATATCACTGAGAGTGATAAAATAAGCCTTACGGCCATACCTTTTTTGGGTCGCTTGCCCTTGCTATGGGCTTTACCCTCTTTCTTAAGTTTAATTTTCATATACCCCTGTACCTAATTTTCAACTCCCTTCCTGGTAGGAGGGAATTTTGTTGGCGAGTTTAGGTTTTTTCTGCTCGAAAGGCCATTCTACCCCGAATCATTTTGGCATAGGGAATAAAAATCGTGCTAAATAAGCATTTCTGCAATTCGATATGCCAAGTCAAGAGACTGGCGTCCATTTAGTCTGGGATCACATATCGAATTGTAGTTGATATCCAATTCGTGTTCGAATATTTCCTCGGCCCCGCCCAGGCATTCGGTGACGTCTTCCCCAGTGAGTTCGATATGAACACCTCCGGGCCAGGAATTCAGAGATTTATGGACTTCAAAGAATCCTTGCAGCTCAAGTAGGATTTCGTTGAATCGTCTAGTTTTAAGTCCAGTTCCCGCGGCGTTAAACGTATTGCCGTGCATGGGATCACATGCCCAAAGCACAGGGTGCCCCTCGTCTTTAACAGCGCTGACCAGTGGTGGCAGCACCTCGGTTATCTTGTTTGCCCCCATCCGGCTAATAAGAGTGAGCCTTCCTGGAATGCGATCTGGGTTCAACTTTTCACAAATTTCTAAAATCTGATCTTTTGTAGTTGTTGGTCCAATTTTGCAACCCAGCGGATTTGCAATCCCGGACGCAAATTCGATATGCGCTCCATTCAGATTTCGGGTTCGTTCCCCAATCCAAATGGAATGTGCAGACAGGTCGTACCATTTCCCACTGCCCGGGTCCTGCCTTGTTAGTGCGGATTCGTAGCCAAGAAGAAGGGACTCGTGGCTTGTCCAGAATTTGACTTGCTGCAGGACCTGCTCTTTTGAAAGATCTATTCCACAAGCTGCCATGAATCGAAGCGCTCGCTCTATTTCAAACGCCACAGCTTCATAGCGCTGGCCTTCTGAACTTGATCTGACGAACTCCTGGGTCCAAGTGTGGACTTTGGAGAGATCAGCGAAGCCCCCTTGCGTCAAGGACCTTATCAGGTTTAAGGTTGAACCTGATTGGTGATATGCATGAATCATTCTCTTGGGATCGGGAGTTCTGGAAGCCAGATCAAACTGTTCGCTGTTGACGATGTGTCCTCTAAAGGCAGGAAGCTCAAGGTCGCCGTATTTTTCGGTCGGACTTGACCGGGGTTTGGCATATTGTCCGGCTATCCGCCCGACTTTTATCACTGGCACACCGGTCGAATAGGTTAGCACCACCGCCATTTGTAATATTACTTTGAGTTTATTTCGTATCGTCTGTGCTGAATGGTCGGTAAATGACTCAGCACAATCGCCTGCCTGAAGCAGAAAAGCTTTACCCTGAGCTGCCAAACTCAGAGCAGCTTGAAGTTCTTTGATTTCGTTTATGTAGACGAGGGCTGGATAAGTTGACATCTCTTTCAGGACAGCATCGTACTCTGCCTGTTCAGGCCAGTCAGGTTGTTGTGCAGCTGGAAAGTTTTTCCAGCTATCTAGTTCCCAAGTCGAGTTCAAAATAAAAGATATCCCTGCCAATACTATTTTCTAATGCTTAAAATTTACCAGGTGAATCCGCTACGAACTTACCTGACTTTTGATCGCATAATAAATACTGCATATAGGCTACCTTTCAGACGCAAGAGTAGGGTAGACGAGCTGCAGTGGGGATTGTTTTATGTTAAAGGTTGTTGGTTGACTAGCGGGTCCAATTCTTACCGCTCCAGCAGGTGCCGATGGACATCAGTGGCAGGTTTTGTGGATATATGGACTTTGGAGTTTGGAAGGTGCCGGCGAGTGGGTGTGTGTCGTGGTAGATACGGTTCTGAGAAGACGGGATAATCGAAATGAACCGATTTAGATTCGCAGTACAGGCATCTGCCGGTGCTAAGAGCGCAGATGAATGGTCGGAGCTGGCAAATAAGGCCGAGGAACTGGGTTTCTCTACCCTGTTCGTACCTGACCATTTAGATGACGGCCAACTTTCACCAATAGTTGCCATGACCGCGGCAGCAATGTCTACCACAACTCTAAAGGTTGGGTCATTGGTATTTAATAATGACTACCGTCATCCTGTGCTGCTTGCAAGAGAGATGGCTACCCTGGATGTGCTCAGCGGAGGTCGGCTTGAAGTTGGGATCGGGGCTGGCTGGAAGAGAACCGATTATGACCAGACCGGAATCGAATATGATAAGCCAGGAGCAAGAATTGCCCGGCTGGGTGAATCAATTGAGATAATTACTTCACTTTTGAAAAATGGCACTTCCAGCTTTAGCGGCAGCTACTACAGCACAAAGGGAGCAGTTGGCCTGCCCACTCCAGTATCTCCGGGTGGGCCTACTCTGATAATTGGCGGGGGTGGGAGAAAAATACTTAGCCTGGCAGCTCGTTACGCAGATATAGTTGGTATAAATCCCTCCTTGGCTGCTGGAGAGATCGGTGAGGATCTGATAAATTCAGTATCTCCGGAGCGTTTTGACGAGAGGGTCGCTTGGGTACGGGAGGCAGCGCAGGATCGTTTTGAGTCTATCGAGTTGCAATGCCTCACGTTTATAGTTTCAGTTGTGGAAGATAGGCATTCCTGGTTGAATCAGGTAGGTCCACAATTCGGATTAAATGCCGAACAGATTCTCGAAGTTCCTATTGTGTTGGTTGGGACCGAAGACCAGATAGTCGCAACTCTAATTGAGAGAAGAGAACGCTTTGGACTTTCATACTGGGTTATTCATCAGCATGAGATGGACGATTTCGCGCCGGTTGTGCGCAAGCTAAGCGGCAGATAGGTGGGTTAGCCATTGCGGATTGGTATATTTGGTGGAACTTTCGATCCGATTCATGTCGGGCATTTGGCTGCGGCTGTTAATGCCCAATATGGGGCGAAGCTGGACAAGGTTTTGATGGTAGTTGCAAATATTCCCTGGCAAAAGGAGGGGATGCGTAAGGTTTATCCGGCCAAGGAGCGGCTGGCGCTCGTTGAAGCTGCGGTACAGGACGTAAGTGGGCTGGAGGCTTCGGACCTTGAAATTAAAAGGGGTGGTAAATCTTACACGATTGATACCGTAACTCAGATTAAGTCCCTGTACCCAAATGACGAGTTATTCTTGATTATCGGTGCCGACGTAGCGGCTGAACTCGATAGCTGGGAAATGGTCGAGGATATTGCCAAACTGGTCATCTTGATCATTGTGAATCGTCCAGGATCCACCCGTCCCCAGAACTTGCGAGAAATCTGGAATTACCTGGAGGTTGAAGTTCCGGCTCTCGATATCTCATCCACCGACTTGAGAGCCAGGGCTATAGACGGCAGGCCGCTTGATTTTCTGATACCGTACCGAGCTATTCGATATATTAGGGAACATCGAATGTATCGTTCGGAAGAATAAGAGCCAGATGTTACTCCATGCTTGTAATTACATATTTTGACATCTATGATATTGGTAGATGTCTAGGTTATTATCGATCTGGAACCGGAATTGACTGACTCGATCGACCAAGTGTTGATTGACTTCATTGAGTGCCCTGTTTTTGTTCCCGGTTTTCCAACCGTTCCCAAATTGGTGGCTTTGCAATCTTACAGTTACGGTGCGATCCAGCTTATTAATCAGCGATTAGTATCACTGGTTCAGATCGATTCCGAAGAAAAATCATCAGTCAATCCCAGTTTCATTTTATGTTAGCAAAGGAGAGTCCTGTCTTGACAGATACCAAAGTAGAGCGTTCAGTTCACTCAGGGGTAGACAAGAATTATGCCAAAGATTTGGCAGTGATGGGGGCTAGAGCTGCCTCAGGCAAGAAAGCCACAGATCCTAAGATTTTGGATATCGGCGAAATGATCGGATTGACCGACTATTTTCTGGTATGTTCGGCCCCTAATGATCGCCTTATCAGGACCATAGTAGAAGAGATTGAAAAAGCCATAAAAGATAAGTTTGGGGTTACTCCTAGGGCAATTGAGGGACTGCAGGATGCAACTTGGGTATTGATGGACTACGGAGACATTGTTGTTCACGTCATGAATGAAGACGCCAGAGCCTTTTACGCTCTCGAAAGGCTCTGGTCGGATGCATTGGTTGTCGACTGGGACGAGGTTGCCTAAGAGAAGTCCACTTCTCGCTTTTTGAGTTTTTTGACTTCGTAGAAATTGTTGCTGTTCGCCATCGCCAGAAAAGAATCCCATAGCGTGGCGGCTTGGTCACCCTTTGGCGTAGGAGACACAATTGGGCCGAAAAATCCGGTTGGGTTTTCGCCATCCAGAACAATTAAGGGGATTCCGATGTCGCTAGTTCCGGCGATCTGGATCCCCTCCTGCATTGAGGTGTTTATTGCGATGTCAAACTGTTCAGAATTTTCGTGATAGTGCAACTCGGTTGGCCATTGGGCAGATTCCAAAGCTTTAATTATCGAACTTTGTGCCCCCAGACCTTGATTATGTATCTGCTGGCCAAGTGCACTATAGAAGTTGCCGATCGACTCCATATCAGCTATTCCCTCTGCCTTTGCGGCCTCAATTATCCTAAGTGCTCTTAACCCAAGGCGCATACTTGGTCTATACTGGGATGGTACATCGACGCCAGTGTTTTTAATTTCTAAGGAAAATGGCTTCCAGGTGATGGAAATGTCACGTGATTTTTGGGCCTCGACAACCCACCTTGATGTCATCCAGCACCATGGACATGCAGGATCGAAGAAAAAAATAACTCGCACAACTTTGCCTTTCAATTAGACTTTGTACTTTGTTCTAGTAGGGATTGGTCGTAGCGAGTGCAGTTTAACAAAATAGGCTTGAGACCAAAGGAAGATATGACTGGAAATTCTGAGCTACTGTATTTCGAATCCTGTAATACCTCATGGTGTTTTGACCAGCAGAGCCGTAGATTTAAACGCATACCAAGGCCAACTGGACGACAGGCCTCGGCTACGGATTTTGCTGTAGTTAAATGGGAAGAATACTTTGCTTTGAATTTCAATGACGGCAGCGATGAGTTTACCGTAGCGCTTAATAGCGAAGAATCGAAGCTGCTCAGGTCATGGAGACATTCTGACAACTGTACTCACTGTTTTGGAGATGAAGCGGCCTATAGCACCGAAGAGATTTCAGTCAGTGAGCTGAGCCACCTGCTGGAGAATTAGCAACTGGGTTTTTGGCTATTTTGTCTGGTAGTCTTTCTCAGAATCAGTTAAGTCTTCGAGGGTTAGTATTTGCTGGAAAACATGAACCCTCGTCATTGGTTGACCAAAGCTCGCAATTCTTCTACGGTGCCGAAAGTGGCAGCGCTTGTGGTATTTGTCGTGTATTTGTGGTATTTCAAATCCCGTGTGAACCAGTCTGATTTTCTGGTTTTTTACCGAGCAGCTGATGTAGTGCTGAAAAACCGGTCTCCATATCCTCCGCTATCGAGTGCGTCGGTATATTCCGGATCAAGCTTCGTTTACCCATACTTTGCAGCATGGCTGTTCACCCCTTTTACATTGCTGGATCGCCAAGGTGCCGAATTTGCCTTTGTGGCAGTGTCTCTGGTTTCTATTGTCACCGCTCTTTGGCTTTTGGGGGTACGAAGATTGCCCTTGCTGTTGCTGTTTTTACTGGCATCGACTTCTATTGTTGCTTGGCAAATTGGTACTTTGAATCCACTATTTATGGTGGGCGTCGCCATTGGATGGCGGTATAGGGAAAAAGCTGTTGTGCTTGGCATCTCAGTTGCGCTTGTGGCATTTGCAAAGTTGTTCTTGATTCCCGTTTTGCTTTGGCTGATGATATCAAGGCGGTATAAGGCCCTGGTGGCAGCGGCTGTGGCACTTGGTGCCATGTTGTGGATCAGCTTTGGGCTGGGTCCACTTTCGGTCCTCAGTTATGTCAGGTTATTGACTCGCCTGGCAAAACATGAGGGAGTCAAAGGCTATTCCACCAACGCCTTATTCAGATCACTTAGGTTTGGAATTATCGGATCCGATGTGGCAGTTGCGGTGATCGCTATCGTTATTGGTCTTGTATTTCTTCGCTTATATTTTGATTCTAAGAATGAGAAATTCCTTTTAGGTGGGGCCCTGGTGGTGGCGTTGATAATTACTCCAATTCTTTGGACTTCGTATCTTCCGCTAGCCGGGGTGGCTGGATTACTTTTATTCGGCGAGAAAGCTGGAGTAATTGGCTATAGCTTGTGTTCGTGGTTAGTCACTACGCCTGACAGAGCGCAAGGTTTTGAGATTGTGTTGGTTCTAGCTGCAGTGATTGCGTTGGTTGTACATCTAAGCGGTGGTTTTGGTGAGTTGTTTTGCAGGATAAAGCTTTATCTTCAGGAAAATATAAGAAGCAGCATGTTACTTTTCTTGTTGGGCTCACTTTTGCTGGTAGCGGTGGCGACTGTTTTTTACCCAGCTGTGTTTCCATTGCTGCTGACGCAGTATATGTTATTGTTGGCGGTACCGGGACTGATGTTCGTCAAACAAGATCAAGACCGGAACCAACCGAAATTGCTGGTTGCTGGCGAAAACTCGTCTCTTGACGATAATAGCGCGATCGTTTAGGTGGTCTAATCTTTCCTATTGAGTCTTCTGAGTTCATTTTCCAGCTGCTCCATTCTCAATTTGATTTCAAGGATTTCCGATCTGGTTGATGGCAAATCCTCCATCATTTGAGAGTTGATGGATTCAACCGGCTCACCAGCAATTCTTCGTCCCCGCTCCGATACCGCAGCTACCCAGAGGGCATAAAGATCCTGGTAGTCAATCTGCAAAGTCTTTGCTATTGGTGCAAGGCGGTCAAAATCAGGAAGCCCGCGTGCGTTGACCCAGCGGCTAACTGTTTGGTGGGGAATTGATCCAAGAGCATCGCCAAATTTCTTATAGCTATATCCGGCTGCAAGTATTTGATCCCTTATTACTTTTGCGAATGTTTCCTGGGCGTTCATTTCCCTCCCTTTATCTACTCATAGATTACGGGGGCAAGTACGCTTTTTTTTAGTTCTGCACTAGGTACGCACGCACGGGCGTGCTAATATAAAGTTTATGATCACCTTTGTGCCTACCAGTTGGGGTGACTCGTTGCGTTTAGCAAGGCTCCAGCGTTCTATTTCGCAGGTGAAGCTTTCGCAGTTGTCCGGGGTAAGCTCCTGGACGATCCATCAGATTGAACGAAAAGGCGTTGCTCCTTCGGAGCGAACGAAAGCCAAGCTTGCGCGTGCGTTGTCAGTTTCAGTATCAGACCTCTTCCCTTCCAATCTTCCACCTGGGGGAGATTCTCTTGAGGTGGTGGTCACCGCCATGTAGCAATCACTGGTCGTTACAGGTCGTCACCCGCAAATATGTGCAATCGGCATACAGTAGCCACCAAATAAGTTGCGCATTATTGAACTGCTGTTTCATGCGGCCCAATCTTTAGACGTCGTGTAGTCAGCGGGTATTATTTTAGTGTTGGCGAGGAATGACGCTATAAAGATGGCCATGTCGCTATGGGGTATTTCAAATATTTCTACCAGGGGATGAGATTTTCGATCAACCTTATTTTGTGAAGGGGTCGGTACTTGTCAATTAGGTTCGAAAGCGATGGTCACCCCTACTGCTCCGAGACTGTCCTGGTCTTCAAGTAAATACTAAAATCAAAGAAATACTCGTTGTTTAGATGGCGTCGATGCTTATTTCACCTCTGGACCAATATAGCTGGGAAGGATGGTAGTTGGCATGGGACCTTTAATGCGTTTTCCGCCCTTTGATTCTTCCCACGCATGGGAGAGAATTCCAACTCCTCGGCTTAGGCAAAACAGTCCCCGGGCGAGTTCCGGCTCAATCCCAAGTTCCGCATAAATGATTGCGGTTGCACCATCGATATTCATTGGAATTGGCTTGTCCCTACCCTCATTTATGAATTGCTCCAGATGCCTTGCTATTTTGATGAAATGACCTTCAATAGCCCGGTTGGCAACGGCTTCATCTACAAGGTCAAGCAAGGGACGCCTTCTTGGGTCAACTGGGTGGAACCTATGGCCAAAACCGGGAATAAATTTGGAACGCTCTTTCCATTTTGACACCGAGTTGGAAATAGCTTGCTGGGTCTCTATCCCAGCCATTTCCTGTGATCGGATTTGCTGAAGCAGCTCGACGCACTGTTGTCCTGCTCCCCCATGTGTGTCTCCTAGAAGGTTTATCCCCGTCGCCACAGCATTGTTGATCCCAATTCCGCAGGTGATCGCCATTCTTGCTGATGCAATTGATGGGGCCTGGGGACCATGGTCAACCGAGGCCACCATGGCTGCAGTGAGCAATCTGGACTGGTACTTGGTGGGAGCCGTACCCTTTGTCATCAGCCAAATCACTGAGACAAAGTCCCAGTTCTCAATAAGCTCAGCAATTCTGTGGCCTCTTAAATTTATGATACCTGGCTTTATCTCAGAGATTTCGGTGGCCCACCAATCCGCCGAAGCCTTTATTACCTCTTCCGCACTCGGCCCAGCCATATTATCTGACCTCTTTCTGTTGGCAACCAGTAGCAGGTTCGGCAAGCAAGGACTCGAATATTTCCTTGTTGTGCTGTCCGAGGGTCGGTGGCGGAGATGTGGCTGCAAGGGGATGGCCGTCTATCCATATTCCATTTCCGCTTATTTTCAGAGTTGTTTCCGGGTGATTGGGAAATGGAAGCTCAGTGAAGAATCTTCTGTATTTAAGCTGTTCCAACTGAACCATTTCAGGTACACTCAGAACGCGGGCCGCAGGAACCCCAAGTGAAGATAGTATTTCTTCCCATTCAGCAGCTGGCTTTCTGCTTAGACCTTTAGCCACTTCTTGGTTAATAGTCTCTCGGTTTATTTTTCTCATTTCTGAGTTTTTGAATCTTGCATCATTGATTAGTTCTGGCATGCCAATGGCATTGGACAAGATTTCGAACTGCTCCTGCTTGTTGGCGGCAATGTTTAAAAGTCCCGAAGCTGTTGGAAATGCTCCTGAAGGGGCAGCAGTGGCGTTGTCATTTCCCATTGGACTGGGTGGCTGCCCTGTGATGAGGTAGTTGGATACTGCCCATCCCATGGCGGAAACTGAGGTTTCAAGCATTGATACATCCAGGAAACAACCCTGACCTGAATTCACTCTGCCGGCTAAGGCTGCTGATATTGCCATAGCAGCGCCAAGCCCTCCAATCGTGTCGCACACCGGAAATCCTGCCCTTAGCGGTGCAAGCTCCTCGGTGCCGGTTACGCTCATGATTCCGGCTAAGCCTTGAATAATTTGGTCATACGCCGGACGATTGCTCATCGGACCGTTTTGGCCAAATCCTGATATTGCACAGTAGATAAGCTTTGAATTTAGCTGATGGAGAGTCTCCCAACCGAATCCCAACCTTTGCATCACTCCTGGACGAAAGTTTTCTATCACGACATCAGCATGTTTCACCAGCTGGCGAAACTCGTCTTTGCCTGAAGAGTCTTTAAGGTCCAGTTCGATTGATTTTTTACCAGCGTTCTGCGCTAAGAATGACGCTCCAAGCCTCTCGCTATTTAGCTGCGGATCTGCTCCCAGTTGTCTGGCCAGGTCGCCATTTTTGGGCATTTCCACTTTAATCACATCTGCACCGAATAGAAGTAACTGATAGCTACAGTATGGACCAGCAAGGACGTTGGTTAGATCCAATACCCTTATGCCGCTGAGAGGCCCGGAATTCATTATTTATCTCCTTGATTATTGCTTAGATTCGACAGCGCCACGTGGCGCGTCCTCAACCCTCCGTTGGTGAAGGCAGATATTTTCTGTGCTGACTTTTTCAGCTGTTCGATGAAGACAGCGATACGGTCCTCGCTAAAGCGAGAAGAGGGTCCGGAGAGTGAGAGGGCAGCTATGCATCTGCCGTCACTTCCCAATAGGGGAACAGCCACAGCAGACACTCCATCATCTCTCTCGGCATGACTTACCGCCCAGCCGTTTTTACCTGCCTCACTTATTGATTGCTGTAACGCGGTCAGATGTTCCATTCCTTTAGGGGAATCGATTGCCACCTTTTCAAGGAAGGTTTTTGGAACATTTACCAGTAATATTTTCGAAGCTGCTCCTGCCCAAAGTGGAAGTTCATCACCCACTTTGATTACGTGTCGCAGACTCTGAGGACCGGCGGCTTGAGCAATGCAAATTCTTTTCAATCCTTTTCTGACATATACATTTGCCGTCTCGCGTGCTGTCTGTGATAGTTCAAACAACACATCTTTAAATTCTGGCGGGAACATCCACGTTTCGTCCGCTATTCTCGCCCACCTAAGCAATGCAGGGCCTGGTACATACTGACCTCCCCCAAGTCCCCATAAAAGTCCTGCTTGTTCAAGTGTTTGAAGTAGTCGAAGCACTGTAGTTTTTGGCAGGCCTGTCTCGGCTGAGGTGTCTCGAATATTTAGTGCCGTCCGTTCTTCATTTAATAGTGCCAGAATGTCGAGTGCCCTCATAACACTTCTTACACTGCTATGATCGCTGCCACTTTTGTCGGATGAAATCTTCTGCTGGTTTTCCATACTCTTTATCCGCCCCCTTGATAGCTCACTCTTAGTAGCCTGTTGCCACTCGTTCTTTAAAACAAATTTAGATATTTTGTAGATAATTCATAATTCTACTATATAATCCACAGTGTGGGGTGACAATTTCATACTATGGAATATAATCCAGAATTGAGGTAATCAATCCGGTACTTGAAATATATGTGGCGTGACTGATTCCACAGTGTAGTATGCTACTATGATGCTAGCAGACGGTTCATATATTCCATCTAGTGGAATAGCCGAGGGGAATTAGGTATGACTGAAACTTCGAGTGGTGTAATTGAACAAGTATTGGAGGCGCCGCTTTTCATTGGGGGGGAGTGGATAACAGGTCCCGAGTTTGAAGACCGCATAGGCCCGTTTCTGAATCAGGTTGTCTCTAGATCTACTACTGCCAATGCCGGACAGATACAAAGAGCTTTGCAGCTGGCAAAAGAGTACAGCAAGGTAATTGCTAATACTAAGCCATTTGAGCGGGCAGAGGTACTTGAAAGAGCAGCATTTCTCGCCACTTCCCGATCAGAGGAGCTTGCAAAGTTACTTGCGCTTGAGCTTGGTAAGCCCCTCAAGGATAGCATCGGTGAGATAGTCCGGGTTGCAGACACTTTTGCAATTTGCGCTTCGGAAGCTAGAAGACTCGGTGGGGAGCTGCTAGGTGCTGAAGGATGGGAGAGGGGTAGCGGAACCACTGCACTAACCTATCGAGCTCCGGTCGGGGTTGTGCTTACAATTACACCTTTTAACGCCCCGGCTAACTTGCTGGCACACAAGTTGGGGGCCTCGTATGCAGCGGGAAATACCACTTTGGTAAAGCCTCCTCCTCAGGCTCCGGCTTCTTCTGCTGCTATCGTTAAAGTGCTTCTAGAAGCCGGGATGCCATTTCAGGCTGTGCAGATTCTAAACGGTGGAGTGGAGGTTGGGTCGGCACTTTCGGCTTCTGAGGTGGTGGCAGCTATTTCCTTTACAGGTTCTGCCAAAGCTGGAGCAGCTGTAGCCAGAACCGCCGGTCCCAAAAGGCTCGTTCTAGAACTCGGTGGCAATGCGGCCACAATCGTGCTAGCCGACGCGGATTTGGATAATGCGGCAGCGAATTGTGCTAAAACTGGATTTTCCAATTCTGGACAAAGCTGCATCTCGGTTCAAAGGATCTATGTTCACTCCTCGGTTATAGACAGCTTTTCATCGATATTAACTTCTCAAGTGCAAAGGTTGAAGGTGGGAGATCCCCTAGATCCTACTACTGACATTGGTTCCATGGTGGACGTTACTGCTGCCTCTCGAATAATTGATTGGGTTGGAGAGGCAAGAGCCAATGGAGCAACCATCACAACAGGTGCTCAACGACACCAAGCAACCGTTGTCCCAACTGTTGTAGTAAGGCCACCAAAAGACTCAAAGGTGGTCAAGGAGGAGGCGTTCGGAGCCCTAGTTGTAGTTATACCGTTTGATACTCTTGACGAGGTCATCTCAGAGTGTAACCAAAGCAACTATGGTCTACAAGCGGGAATCTTTACCAATGACGTCAAGGCCATTTTTAAGGTGTTTAGGGAACTTGAAGTCGGCGGACTGATTGTGAACGGGTCCTCTAATTATCGTTTAGATCATGTTCCATTTGGTGGGGTGAAGGACTCTGGTATAGGCAGGGAATCCCCCCGCTTCATGATCGAGGACTACACCTACATAAAGACAATGATGCTGAGAGGTATTTCGCTTTGGGGGGACGAGTGAGATGAACTCAATCCAGATTCACAATGGCATATCACTGCATGACTCCAAGAAAAGGGACTTCAGATGAAGGCGCTTGCACTTACTGCACCGGGTACTGTGAATGTGATCGAGACTGAGATTCCAACCTTCGGTTCAAACGAATTATTAATAAAGATGTTAGGGGTCGGGATTTGCGGAAGTGACCTCAGTGTATTTGAAGGGCACCGAAAGGTGCCATCGTATCCATGGATAATGGGTCATGAAGGCGTTGGCGAGATAGCTGGTATTGGCGAGGATGTCAAGGGTAGAGTTATTGGCGAGAAGGTGGTAATCGAGCCAAATTACTGTTGCTTTAACTGTCCGCCATGTCGAGCTGGTGTCACATCAGGTTGCCTAAATCGAGTGATTGTTGGCATGGAGGTACCCGGTCTATTGTCGGAGTATGCCGTTGTCCCCGACCCTTTCGCTTGGAAGGCGCCAGATTATCTCTCCTTGGAGGAGCTGGTATGCCTTGAGCCTCTAACCGTTGGAGTTGCTGCAATGCGCCGGACTAATACAGAGCTGGATCACCGTTGCCTTGTCATCGGTGCAGGATCGACCGGTTTAATGCTCATCAATTTACTATCGATAAAAGGTATCGAGGTGTCCTTTGTTGAGCCCCATGCGGAGAGGAGTGAATTAGCCGAGAGCATTGGAGCTCACAAGCACCTTCCTGGCTCAATGGAAAGTTTTGACAGAATATTTGAAACGTCGGGTACCGCGGTTGGGTTTGAAACAGCTATTTCACTTTCTGCCCCGGGTGCAAAAATTGCGGTCATTGGCCTGGGTACGGAGCCAGCCAACGTGATCTCAACCGATATCGTAAGGCGCAGGCTAAGCATCGTCGGATCGATGATATATGACCACCCGCAGGATTTCAGTTCCACGATTTCAGATGCACCCAAAGGTCTATCACGCATAATTCAGGGAAAATATACCCTCTCGGAAGCCCAAAAAGCATTTGAGTCAGCGCCTCTGGTTCCAGGTAAATCCTGGTTTTCCCTCAGTGATCTAGGAGAGTAAAAATGACCCCTTCCTTCGCCAGTCCAGCTAGTCATGATAAGCCAGTCAATCAGCTCACAGGAGCGGAAGTATTGGTCGCCCAGCTCGAGTTGTATGGGGTTGAATACGTCTTTGGTCTTTGTGGGCACACGAACATTGCTGTGCTTGATGCGCTTAGTAGGAGCAGTATTAAATTCATTATCAACCGGCATGAACAGGCTGCGGCCCACGCTGCTGATGGATATGCCAGGGCTTCTGGCAAACCAGGGGTGTTACTTTCACATGTAGGCCCTGGCATGATCAACGCAGCAACTGGGGTATATACCGCTGCTCTTGATTCAGTGCCACTGATTGCAATTGCTGGAGATGTTCCAAGCTATTACCAGGGCAGGCATCCGCATCAGGAGATAAATATCCACAACAACGCGTCTCAGGCAGACATCTATCGCCCATTTGTTAAAAGGGCCTGGAATGTCCAGCGGGTTGACGACCTCCCAAGGTTTACTGAACGGGCATTTTGGACCGCCACCACAGGAAGGCCCGGAGCGGTTCTCCTCAATGTTCCCATGGACCTTTTTTCACGCAAGATTTCAGACAGCTTTTCTCAGATCCCCCCCCTGCCCACCGAGTCCCACCCAGCGGGACTCGGTGCAGGGATTGCCGAACAAATAGCGGCCATGTTATCTTCAGCTGAGAGGCCATTAATTTATGTAGGTGGAGGAGTTAGGACCGCGGCCGGACTCGACTCTCTTCTCAAGATTGCTGAGCATTTGGATATTCCAATTGCGCATTCACTTATGGGCAAGGGGGCGGTGCCTGATGACCATCCTTTGTTGCTCGGAATGACTGGTTTCTGGGGCCTAGAACTCACTAATGACTACTGCAGAAATGCTGATCTAGTTTTTGCGATCGGCACAAGGTTTGCTGAGACCGACTCAAGTAGCTGGATGCCGGAATACACCTGGAAGATGCCTCCTACCAAATTAATCCAAGTGGATTTGGATCCGGATGAGATTGGCAGAAATTATCCGGTGAGCTTAGGTGTGGTTGCGGATGCAACCGAAACTCTTGTAGCGGTTGCTGGGTTAATCGCAAACGTGTCAGATCCAAAATCCCGGACCCAGTTAAGGGATCAAATCAAACATTCCAGGGAGGCGCTATGGCAAGGGACCAGGGAGCGTGGGTCAAGCGATAATTTCCCATTGCGACCAGAGCGGATCCTGAAAGACTTGCTTGAGACTCTCCCAAGTGACGCAATTTTGGTAACAGATGTTGGGTGGAACAAGAATGGTGTGGCCCAGTGCTACAAGCTCCCTACTCAAGGGAGGTTCATAACGCCTGGCGGTGCGTCAACCATGGGATTTGGACCAGCGGCGGCTATAGGGGTGCAGATAGCGCAACCCGGGAAAGTAGTTATTGCCCTAATCGGAGACGGAGGAATGAGTGCGCAGCTACCTTCTGTGCCCACCGCCGTAGAGCATGGCGTACCCGTGATCTGGGTAGTTATGAACAATCGGGCTCATGGAACAATTGCGGATCTAGAGCATTCAAACTATGGTCACAGTTTTGGAACTACCTTCACTGATCCCGAGGGAACTCCCTATTCACCTGACTTTGCAGCCTATGCACGGAGCTGTGGGGCAGATGGATATTCGATTTCTTCACCGGATGAATTCAAGATTGCTCTTTCAAAGGCAATAGCAGGTAGAAGGCCAGCTCTGCTTGATGTGCCTATGGTGAATGAGCCAGTTCCTACTCCGGGTCACTGGAACATCAACGATATATACCAAGGAAGATTTTTTGATTGAAATTAACAGAAATAACAGTAAAGCGATAGGGAGAAGAAAATGACACATGTGATTGATCCATTCAGTGAGGGAGAGCAGCTTTGGTTGGGTCTCGACGAGGAAGGTTTCCGCAGAAAGGTTTTTCGGGTAGCTGGTAAAGACCTGATGAACACCGAGTTCCTAAATGCGGGTCTTACAATCTTCGAGCCAGGTGAGTCATCATCATGGCACAACCATCCAGAGTCGGAAGAGATCGATTTCATCGTCAAGGGGCACGGCGAGGTGCTGCTTGAAAATGGAGATCGTACTCCATTTGCAGAGCATACGTTCATGTATATGGAGAAGGGTAAATGGCATCAGCATATCAATACCGGAAGAGAACCTTTGTGGCTCATATGGTTATATGGTCCGCACGGCGACCTTCCAAAAGCTTAAGCAACGTTCAGTTAATTGATGATTATTATTTAGCATTTTAGGAGAGGGAAATTTTGATGATAAAGATTAGCCGCAGGGCAACTAGGCATCGTTTATTCACCGCTGTTCCGGTGGCTGCTTTGGCAGTTCTACTGGCAGCTTGTGGATCTTCGTCATCTAGCAGTAGTTCATCAACCACAGCAGCGACAACTTCGTCGGCTGCGTCATCTTCAGCTCATAAGTACTCGATTGCTTATGTGCCGGGAGCCACTGGAGTGGCATTTTATACATCATTATCAGACGGAATGAAGGCGGAGGCTCAGAAACTTGGAATGAGCTACTCATACCAAGGGGCTGCCCAGTTTAGCCCATCTGCACAGATTCCCATCGTGGAAGGGGTTTGCACTAAGCATCCAAATGTATTGGTTTTGTCGCCAACCGATCCGGTAGCGCTCGAATCTGCAGTGCAGACGTGTGAGAGTGAAGGCGTGTCGGTGATTACTACTGACACCACACTCCAGAACACTTCAAACATAATCAGCCAGAT
This sequence comes from Actinomycetes bacterium, assembly GCA_021803345.1. Taxonomy (GTDB): domain Bacteria; phylum Actinomycetota; class Acidimicrobiia; order Acidimicrobiales; family Acidimicrobiaceae; genus SCQM01. The sequence continues at coordinate 24,355 of JAJZLS010000038.1, read as the reverse complement.
AACAACTGACAACCTTCAAGGTGGCAAACTCGCAGCTGATTTTATTGGCCAGAAGCTAAACGGTAGTGGCCAGGTTGCAATTTTGAGCCTTTCAGCTACTGCTAGCACTCAGGTTGAAAGAGTCCAGGGTTTTGAGAACGAACTCAAGGCCAAATATCCAAATATCAAGGTGGACGCTGTTCAATACACTGGTCAGTCAGTATCGGCAAGTACCACGGCAGTGAACTCTCTGCTTCTGGCTCACCCAGGGATTACCGCCATTTATTCTGTATCTGGTACCGGTGCTGAGGGTGCTGCGGCAGCATTAGCTTCAGATGGTAATGCCTCGAAAGTCATCAACGTGGGCTTCGATGCTGGACCCAACACTGTCAAGCTCCTTAAGTCTGGTGGCATTGCTGCTACTGTAGCTCAGCAGCCGACACAAGAGGGGAAATATGCGGCACAGTTCGCGTATGACCACCTGACTGGGAAGACTTCGTCAATTCAGGCGAAGATTCAGCTACCAGACGTGCTGATCACTAGCGCCGAGGCGAACCAGTCAAGCTACGCCAAGTACTTCTACAAGCTGTAGGAGTTTAGTAAGTAACCATTTGATCAGCAGTCCTGTAGCTAATTCGATAAGTTTTGGGTGCAGGACTGCTTTTCAAAGAGATTTGATATAGATAGTTCCAATATGACTGAGCAGAGAACCTCATTTTCGAAACTGAATCATTTGTCGCTCGAGCCAATTCCTTTAGTGGAAATTGGAAAACAAAATTACCTGCAGCGCTGTCAGGCGGAAATATCTAATATTTCAGGAGTAGTCAAGTGATCACTATGCAGTATGCAACCGAGATTGTTGATGAGAGGGGACACGGCGTGACAGCACGATTGGCAGTTCGTGATGTTAGCAAGTACTTTGGCGGAGTCCATGCTCTCAAAGGTGTCAGTCTCGAAGTGGACGCGGGAGAAGTGTTAGGGCTGGTAGGAGATAACGGAGCTGGTAAATCCACTCTGCTTAAGATCCTCGCTGGTGCCAGCCAGCCCTCTGAAGGTGTTATCCAGCTGGATGGAGAAGTGGTTGAATTTGCCTCACCGCGTGCAGCTAAGGAAGCTGGGATATCCACTGTTTACCAAGACCTTGCCCTAACCTCACAGGGAGACGTTGTCAGCAATTTCTTTCTGGGCCGTGAGATTATCTCTGATTCGTGGCTGGGTAGAAAATTTGGTTGGTTGAATACCAAAGCCATGGCCCAACACACACGCAAAGAGCTGGAAAGGCTTGGGACCAGAATTCCTAATGTACGATTGGCCACAAGGGAGCTCTCCGGTGGACAGCGTCAGGCGCTGGCCATTGCCAGGGCTGCGGCATGGACTTCTAAGGTGCTGTTGCTGGATGAGCCAACTAGCGCCCTGGGAGTAAGACAACAGGCTGAGGTTTTGGATCTGATCAAAAGAGTCAGGGACGAGGGAATCGCGGTTATCTTCATCAGCCATCAGATGCAGGACGTGATGTCTGTCTGTGATCGGGCTGTGGTCTTGAGGTTGGGCTCAGTAGTAAAGACTCTTCAGAAAGATGAATTGACCAGTGAAAACCTGGTTGGTTACATTACCGGAGCTAAATTTGAGGCGGAGTTCGCTCCTGAGGGTGGTAAGTAAGCAATGGTTGCAAACGTCGAAGACCTCACGGTACCGCAGCTGCCCGAACAGCCGGAAGGGGAAAAATATGCTTCTGGATTGCGGGCTCGGACCCGGGACATCTGGATGGGAGGATTCCTACTACTGCTGATAGTGGGATTTGGACTGAAGAATCATGCCTTTTTATCCAGAGCAAGCTGGTTGAACACATCTAACACTGGTCTTGAGGTGTTACTTGTTGCGTTGGGTGAAACCTTTGTGATCTGTACTGCTGGAATCGATCTTTCCGTTGGGGCAATTCTTGGATTTTCGGCAATGGTCGGTGCTTGGGTGATGTCGCATATGGCTTACTCCCATGGTGCTGCGGTAGAGGTTGTAGTAGTTGGATTTGTGGTTACTCTCATCGTGGGAATGGTGATTGGGGCCATAAATGGGGCACTTGTGGCCTGGGCAGATGTTCCATCCTTCGTAGTGACTTTAGGTACTTTGGGGATGGCCACTGGTTTAGCCCTGATTATCAACAACGGTCAGGAAATATCGTCCATACCTTCTTCAATAGCAAAGATGGGCAACTACAACATTTTTGGCTGGATACCTTTGCCGGTTCTGATTGGCGCAATAATTACCGTTTTTTGTGCTCTGTTGTTAGGAAAGACTAGGTTTGGGCGCTACACCCTTAGCATCGGGGACTCCACAGAGGCAGTTGTAAGAGCTGGGATTAATCATAAGTTCCACTTGTTCAAAGTATATATTTTGGCTGGCTTACTGTCAGGAGTGGCAGGGCTCATAGTTATGTCTCGACTTGGTGCCGCTTCGCCAACTTCTGGCAGCACTGATAACCTGAGCGCGATTGCCGCAGTGGTAATCGGTGGTACGAGTCTATTCGGGGGAAGAGGAACGATTCTTGGAACTGTATTTGGCACCGGGATTATTGCGGTGCTACTCACTGGATTGATTGTTATCAATGTTCCTCCGTTCTGGCAGGAAGTTGCTGTTGGTGCCGTTTTAGTGGCAGCCGTTTACATGGATCAGCTAAGGGCTAAGCGTAAGGCAGCGAAGTAGTAACTCGCCCTGACCGACTAGCGGATGAGGCTCCTCCCGATTGTAAGGTCACGAAGGTATAGGATTTTTGTTAGAACTTTTTCTCTCGTATTCAGATAAGTTTTTTGCCAGTTTCTGATGCAGACCACTGTCAGTCCTTAGATCAATTTGACTAATCCTCAATTTGTGATTTAGGCCCGAACATTTTTTTGGGTTTGTTGTCACCGCTGGTTGGTCGATTGTGTAATCACTTAGGTTTGCACGCCAGGCCCCGGCAGAGAATGATACCGAAATAGAGCTGTGATGTGAGCAATGCAAGGGTTTTTACAACAAAAGTAAAAGTGTTGGTTGGGGTTGGTGCTCTTGCTCCTCTGCTTATAACTACCGCTTTGTTTAGGGCAGGCGAGAATGCCATGCAAACATCGTTTGCGCCATACGGTCATGACGTATTGCATATCAGTACGTCGGTAATTGGCCTGGTGGTAACCATCTCAGGAATTGTGATGGTGCTTTCAAATCTACTCCTTACTTCTAAGATACGCACTGAAAGGCTTCCAGCTCTTCTAGTAATCGGTCTCGGCCTCCTTTCGCTGTCTTTCGTACTTTTGAGTGTAAGCGACAGTTTGGCTGGCTACCTGATCTCGTCGATTTTTCTGGGGATTTCAAGTGGCCTATGTATGCCGTTACTCTCCACTTTGGCTGGAAGGTTGAAAGGAATCTCCCGCGACCGAGCTTTAACTGCGTTTACTGTTGCTTTAAGCGGAAGCTTGGCTATTGGTCCAGCTATTGAGTCAGGTATCTTGAAGCTTGAAGGTGGGTCATTTCGCACTGCACTGCTTTTGCTGGTTCCGTTTGGTTTAGCAAGTGCAGCTGTTGCCATCTCAATATTTAGAAGTGGTGAAGTACAGTTCTTGCACCAGTCCGATTCTATTCAACAGAGCCCGGCTCCATCGCTTCGAGGGAATCTTCTACTTCGACTGGCTATTATTGGGCAACTTATAAATCAGGTTCCCTTCATTGCCTTCATCACATTTGGAGTCCTGATTGCACGTACAAATTACCATGTATCTACTTCGTCGGCACAGTTAATATTTACAACCTTTTTCTCGGTATCATTTTTGATCAGGATTTACCTGGTGATTAGGCCGCAGACGCATAGGACATTTGGGTTGTTGAAATTCTGTGCGGTATTGATGGTAGTAGCGATATTAGCGCTGGCTTTAGGTGACCGGGAAGGAGAGTTATTCATTATTGTTGCGATTCTAGGAATTCCTCATGGATTGCTTTTTCCTCTAACGATATCGCTGGTAGCCCGTGGTGTCGATCCCCGCAGTCTTTCCAAGGCAAATGCAAGTCTATTTACTTCTATAAGCATGGTGTCTGTACTGTTCCCAATACTCGTGGGTTTGGTCATAGGTAATTTTGGTTATAGCGTAGCTCTCGAATTTATCGCTGCTGCTACGGCTTTTCTTGGGATTTTATTATGGTTTACCAGCAAGAAGTTATCTCTGACTTCACCTAGTTACCATTAAGTGAAAGACAAATATTTGATTGAGCACTCGTTGAGGTTATGGATTGATACAAGGAAGAAGCCGACTGTCCTGGGCAGAAGTTATTTCAATCTGATATGACAAATCGATTAGTTGAGGAGTGCCTTATTGGCTTAAGGTATGAGAGTTAGGGGTTACATGAAATGGAATTTTCAGTCGCATACGAGCACCAGGAACTTATTCGAATGGTACGGCGTTTTATCGATGCAGAGTTGAAACCTCTGGAAGATGAGGTCGAAGAGAGTGGGATTTTAAAGGAGCAGGACGCTAAGAGAATCTTTGAGAAGTCTTCGGCACTTGGTCTCTACGCCATGAATGTGCCTGAGGAGCTAGGTGGGGCCGGGCTTTCAGCTGTTGAGACGATGCTAGTTGAGGAGCAGTTTGGCCATACTAGTGACATCTTGGTGCGCCGGGCTTTTGGGAATGTTTACGAGGTTTTGTTTGCTTGCGACCAAGTCCAACGCCAACGCTGGCTATTGCCAACAGTTAGGGGAATCCGCACATGCTCGATAGCGATTACTGAGCCAGGTGCTGGATCTGATGCTGCCGCGATTGCCACCAGAGCGGAGCTCAAAGGCGACGGATGGACGTTGACTGGAGGTAAGCACTTCATTAGCGATGGTGCGTATTCCGATTATTTTGTGGTTTCGGCGGTTACTGATAAATCCAAGGGTAACAAGGGTATCTCCCTATTTTTAGTTGATAAGGACTCGCCGGGACTTAGCCTTGGTAGGGATCAAAAAATGATGGGGCTACGCGGCACTAGCCATGTGGAATTATTTTTTGATCAGGTGAGACTGGAAAGGGTAAATCTCCTGGGTGAGTTGGGAACAGGAATGCGCCAGATCTTGACTACGCTAGGTCGGGTTAGGCTGGGTCAAGTTGGTGCCAGGAGCATTGGGAAAGCAAGCCACGTTCTCAATCTTGCGGTGGAATATGCAAACGGGCGCAAGCAGTTTGGTCAGCCAATCGGTGAATTTCAAATGATCCAGCAGATGATAGCCGACAGCGTGATTGAAATTAATTCAGCCAGACTCCTTTTACTGCGGGCTGCATGGGAGATCGATCGGGGAAAGGATGCCCGTGACTGGATCTCAATGGTCAAAGTTCATGCCACCGAGGTTGCTAATAAAGTTGCAGATAGAGCGGTACAGATATTCGGTGGAATGGGTTATTGCAAGGATTTACCCATTGAGCGTTACTATCGCGACCTTCGAATCGGACGCATATATGACGGAACTTCTGAAATTCATCGCCTGGTGATTGCGAGAAGCACGCTTAATAGTGGTAGCAAATTGTTTGATGGACTGTGGTCTGGTGCCTGGACAGGATGAATCTAGTAATTGTTGAGTAGGAGCGAGACGCAGCTGCTTGTATCTTGTGCATGTCGTCAATTTAATGTTGCTTTGCCACAGTGTTATGGTATCATTATGTTCTGGTAGATGGAGTGAGTATTCCACAAGATGGATTAGACCAGTTTGATTCCGGAACCTCTGCGCCAGGTAGAATTGGACGTTTATCGTCTGGGGCTTGAATGGTGGCGATCGGATTAGGGCGGGAGAATTATTTTGAGGGGCGATGGGAATTAAGGTTGCCGTAGTTGGAGCCGGGGCACTTGGGAGTGCTTTTGCCGCCTTGCTTTTTGAATCTGGCACTGATGTTGTTCTTTTGAGTGAACGTAAAGATCACGTAGAACTACTTGTTAGCCAAGGGTTGGAGGTGAGCGAAAATGCCACTGAGTCAAGGATAGTTAAGGTACCTGCAGCTTTTGATATCAACGCGTGTGAGGCAGTTGATTTAGCTATCGTGCTTGTAAAGTCAACGCAGACTGCACACGCAGTGGAAAGGATATTGCCGATCCTGAAGCCAAATAGTGCGGTGCTTTCGCTTCAAAATGGTGTTGGAAATGAGGAAATCATCACAGATGCGGTGGGGGAGAGCCGTGTCATCGGGGGAAAAACCTATGTTGGGAGCGTTTCAACAGGACCGGGTCAAATCTCGATCGGACTTGCTGGTAAGACTACGGTAATTGGCGAGTTTGATGGTTCAACTAGCACTCGAATAGCAGATATCTCCGAGCTATTTAACCGTGCCAGAATAGTAACCCATGCAACTACGAATATCCTCGGAGCGATTTGGGATAAATTGTTGGTCAATGTGGCCACTGGGGCTATAAGTGCAATTACCGGCCTCCCTTATGGCGACCTGTATCAAATTCAAGAGATAAGACAGACTGTCTTCAGGGCGGTAGACGAGGCCATTGAAGTGGCTGACTCCATCGGAGTTCACCTTTCGATTCGAGATACTGAGGTTATTTGGAACAATGCCAAAAGTCGTTTGGCACCGGATTTCAAAGCGTCAATGTTGCAGAGTATCGAGGCTTGCCAGCCCACCGAGATAGATGTTATAAACGGCGCAGTCGTACGACTAGGTAATCGCTATGGTGTGCCGACTCCAGTGAACCAGGCATTTGTGGCAGCTGTGAAGGGCATCGAGTGGCGCCAACGCTTGGAAAATACCCGAAGTCAGAAGCCTAATAGAATAGGAGGATCAGTTGACTAACACAAGGAATGCCAAAGTAGATCATATAGCTCTAAATGTGAGCGATATCAATTGGTATGTCCAGTTTTTGTTTGACGCTTTTGGAATGAAGGTAAATAACTATGATGGTCCGAGCTCTCAGCCAAGTCAGGTTTGGCTTGATGGGGGCATTCAGTTGATTCATGATCCAAAGCTCGAGCCAGCTTCATCGCATCTTGCCCACATAGCTATTAGAACCTATGATCTTGAGAATGTGATTGACTTGGTTGTGGCACTTGGTGGGATCCGAATGGCTAAGGGTAGGAACTGGCTGCAACTGCCAGATGGTCTTTGCTTGGAATTACTTCAAGGTGAAAAGAATTAGAGGGTGTACATCTGTGCATCCGTGCATTAAAGATGCAGACAAAGTGGATTGGATATTTTGGAGAACGCATTATGGAAAAAGTTTTAGTGATTAATGGCCCAAACTTGAATATGTTAGGAACTCGTGATCCCAAGGTTTATGGGTCGGAATCTTTGGCTGACGTAGAAAAGCTAATGTCGAAGGCCGCCTTTGACCTAAAGGTGGAAATTGAATTTTTCCAATCCAACCATGAGGGAGAAATAGTTGATAGGATCCATGCCGCTTTTAAAAACATCGATGGGATTGTGATAAATCCGGGAGCGTTCACCCACTACAGCTACGCTTTGATGGATGCAATGGGTGCAGTATCAATTCCATTTGTTGAAATTCATATCTCAAATATTCATGCTCGAGAGGAATTTCGTCATAAGTCGGTATTGGCAGCTTTGGCAATTGGTCAGATAGCTGGTCTGGGAATATATGGTTACGAGCTAGCCCTGCGAGGATTAATTAACAGACTTAGAGCTGTAGCACGATGATGTTTGCCTGGGCTAGTTGGAACTGGTTCAATCGACCTACCGCTGCGCCGACAACCAGGTCCAAAGATTATACCGGCGGAGCTTCCCTGATGGGCTACAACTAATATGCCCAGTTCTATTGGACCGAGTTTTAGAAATGCAGACCGGGCAGTTCAATTGATTAATTCTGGGGATGTGGTGTCTATCTGCGGAGCTGGGGGTGGAATGACTGAGCCAACAGCGATCATCGATGCTCTTGTTAGGCGCTATAGAGCAGAATCGGAGCCAAAGCATCTCACAGTAATGCATACCTCGGGGCTTGGTGACCGTGGGGATAGAGGAATGTCACCGCTGGCCCTTCCAGGATTGATCAAAAGGATTATAGGAGGCCACTGGGGACAGTCTCCCAGATTGGCGGAGATGGCAGAGAGAAATGAGATTGAGGCGTATAACTTCCCTCAAGGTACCATGTCTCAACTCTTTCGCTGTGCCGCTGCAGGCCAGCCTGGACTACTTACCAAAGTTGGTCTTGGCACGTTTATAGACCCTCGTAATCAAGGGGGAAAGTTGAATGAAATAACCACAGAGGAGCTTATCCAAATTGTCACATTGGCAAATGAGGAGTGGATGTTCTATCCCGCGATTGCTCCTGATGTGGCGATTATTAGGGGCACTACGTGTGATCTTGATGGTTATGTCACTATGGAGGATGAAATATCGTATCTTGACACCTTAGCCATGGCTCAGGCTGCCCATAATAATGGTGGAACTGTAATAGCCCAGGTAAAGAGGGTAGTAAAGGCTGGCTCACTTCATCCAAAAAGTGTAAGGATCCCCGGATTCATTGTAGATGCTGTGGTCGAGGTTCCGGAGCAGAAGCAACTTTACGTGAGCGAGGTGGACCGCTTTATCTCTGGTGACTTTCAAGCTGTCAGTGAAAAGAGCAACTTCCTAAAGCTCAGCGAACGTAAAGTTATAGCCCGACGGGCGCTGATGGAAGTATCTCCAGGGGACGTTGGAAATGTCGGCGTAGGCATACCTGATGGTGTTGGTCCGGTGGCCAGAGAAGAAGGCATTGCAGACAGTTTTACTCTAACAGTGGAGCACGGTACTTGTGGAGGCGAGTCTTTGCAAGGGATCTTCTTTGGTGCCAGCATCAATATGCGGGCAATGCTTGATATGCCGTCTCAGTTCGATTTTTATCACGGAGGCGGTCTCGATATTGCGCTTCTTAGTTTTGCCGAAGTAGACAGGATGGGCAATGTCAATGTACATAAGTTCAATGGCAAGATTATGGGAACCGGTGGGTTCATTGACATCTGTCAAACCAGTAAAAAAGTGGTATTTTGTGGAACTTTGACTGCCGGCTCGCTAAAAGTCACAGCTGGTGACTTCGGTTTGCAAATCGACCAGGAAGGGAAATTTCGTAAATTTATCGATGATTGTCAAGAAATTACCTTTTCAGGCCCCGACGCGTTAGCGAGAGGTCAAGAGGTTATCTACGTAACCGAGAGGGCAGTTTTCAGATTGAACAGGGAAGGCTTGGTTTTATGTGAAGCGGCGCCAGGTATTGATATTGAACATGACATATTCGAGCAGATGGGATTTAGGCCACAGATTGCAGAAAACCTTACGATGATGGATTCCAGGCTATTTATGGATGTTCAGATGGGGCTGGAGAATGAATGGCGCTAAAACCGTACCACGCGGTCTTTTGGGTTGGACAATTTGGATCAAATCGGATTATATCGATGCGACTAAGGAGCGACTGATTTGACAGAATTGCCTCTATCGGTTGGGGACAGCGCTTCTTTCACCAAGACAATTAGTGAATCTGACGTATACCTTTTTGCTGGCATAACCGGAGATTTCAGCAGGATGCACACGGATGATGAGTTTATGAAAACGACTCCATATAAAAAACGTATGGTTCACGGGGTACTGACATTTGCGTTGGGATCCACCGCATCGACCCTGATTCAGGTGCAGGCAAAAGCGGAGATTCCAAGTCTATCTTATGGGTATGACCACTTAAGATTCTTGCGCCCGGTCTATTTTGGTGATACCGTGACGGCCATCTACACTATCGAATCGGTGGATATAGATAATATGAAAACTTTTGCCCGAGTCGAGATCTTCAATCAACATCAAGAACTCTGTGTGGTGGCAACCCACATACTGAAATTCCTCGCCTGAGGTTTGGGTTTTCTTGAAGTAGCCCAAGTGGTGGCTCTATCAGGATCCTTCGAGATTCTCGCTAGGACCCTTAGGGGGGGAGATGAGCCTTTAGGAATCAGTTTGGAATCATAAACGAGTAGCTATCGATTTTTTCAAGCACTGTTTGCATTGAATAGTTTTTCTTTGGACCTTGAACCTCTATTTCCAGGGTTATAAGCGTTGGGGTTTCGAAGATAAAGGTGCAGTCGTATCTGTCAGCGATGCACAGATGACTACCCACCCCGATATTTTTCTCTCCAACCTGTTTTGGCTCTAGGATTACGAAGGTACCCTCGTTGGAAGGAGAGTTGGCAAAATCTATGCGGATTTTGTTGTCTTCAAGGTAATAACGGTATCCCCTGGTAGCCTCACAGCTATATCCCGATTGAAGTCGTAAGATTCCTTGTTCGAAGTAGTCCAGAGTGCTTTCATCGACTACCTGAAAGCTCGCTTCACCTTGGAATGAAGAAGAGTCACTGGTGGTCCTGTTCATTGACCATCGTCCAGGCAGTTGCGTAAATATTGTTCGACTGTTACTTGCTGAGTATCGCATCGCAAATTTCTGTCTACTTCTTTGGCCGTCTATAACACACTTTAATTCCTCGTTCGTGATTGTACCTAAGATGAAATTTGAGGCAACTAACTGTTCGTCCATTTTTGGACGCCGATTATATATTTAGCTGAAATTTCCTTGACCTTGCATTTCAGTTTTCAATCTTTCAACAACTTTCTGAGCAAAAGGAATTGAACTGGTGAAGGCAGGGGAGACTGCATTTAATATATGGATGGAATTGGGAGCCGTCTCGATCAGAAAATCACTTACCAAGGTCCAGGAGTCGGTATTGACAAGTTGAGCTCGGATGCCTGGCCTGCTCCAATGGTCAAATTCTGACCTGGAGACTTCTGGTACCAGTTTCTTTGCTTTCAGCACCAGAAGAGCTTTGGAGTACTTGGCAAGTTCGGGAATCACAGAGCCTCTTAAAGCTGACTTTGGTTGAATCAGAAGTTTGCACAGGCCCGCAAGTGACTCAATTGATTCTTGCAATGAAAATAAGTGTGTAAAACTGTACTGTTCTCTCCACAGGGCGGGTGTAGCAGTGGGACCAATCTTGACAGAGCCATCCACCATTTTCGTAAGATGTACACCCAAAAATGGATTGCGTAAATCGGGCACTGGGTACACATGGGTGCTAAGTTTTGGCGGGTTGTGAGTTGACTTGAGATAAAGCCCGATGAAGGGTTGCATCTGATATTGCATACCAACGCCAAGTGAATGTGCGATTTTGTCGGCGTAGAGGCCAGCAGCGTTTACCAGCATAGATGTAGATATGATGTGCTTGTTGCTTGTTACTCTCACACCTTTTGAAGTCTTAGTTGCGCCAAGCACTATTTCATTGAAATTGAGTTTGACTCCCAGCCTGTTGCATTCTCTTACCATTGCATCAGTTACCAGTACCGGATCAATGCTGGCAGTGTTTGGGGAGTAAATTGCAAACTCTGTAGTTTTTGCCATTGGTTCGATGTCTCTGAGTTCATCTGCACTTATCCAATGGAGCTCGACCTGATTAGCAACTCCTCGCTGGTAAAGGAGCTTTAGTGATTCCAGCTGAGTTTCGTCAGAAGTTACAACTACTTTTCCACAGTTGAGAACCGGAAGGTCGTAAAGGTGGCAAAATTCCTTCATTTTGCGATTTCCATCGCGCGTCAGTTGTGCTTTTAGAGAGTCAGGAGTGTAATAAAATCCTGCGTGTAGGACTCCGCTGTTCCTTCCGCTGGCGTGCAGCCCAGCATTGGCTTCTTTTTCCACAATCAAGACTGATGCATCCGGCCAAGTGAGCTTGATTTCTCTGGCTATGGTCAAGCCAATTATTCCGGCACCTATAACTACAAAGTCAGCAGAAATCATATGGTCGCTCCGTAGGTTTGATTTGAGTACTGAGCCGAGCTAGCTGCTCAGTGCAAATATTTCCTGGAGCTCCTGGTTCTCTAGGTTTCCAATCCATTTTTCTCCAATGCCCACGCTGAGTTGAGCTAGTTCTTTTTTTGAGTTGATCATCATGTTTATACGCTCTTCAAAGGTTGATTGAGTGATTAGTCGGAATACCTCGACATTCTTGGTTTGCCCAATCCGGTAGGCGCGATCGGTAGCCTGCTGCTCAACTGCAGGGTTCCACCAAAGATCGTAATGAATTACATGCGACGCTGCTGTAAGGTTGAGCCCTGTTCCTCCAGCTTTGAGTGAGAGGATGAATGCCCGCTCAGTTGGGTCATTTTGAAAGTTTGCAACCATAGAGTCCCGCTTTTTTCGAGTCAGGCCACCGTGTAAGAATTGGGGGAGATGACCGAAGCGGCGATGGATCATTTCAGCAAGCAAGTCTCCCATTTCCTTGAATTGTGTAAAGATCAATACTTTTTCGTGACTTGCATAGATTGGCTCCAAAAGATCCAATAGCAGCTGGGCTTTTCCGGAATCAGAGGGGTCTGGTTTGCCGGTCTTAAGGTATTGTGCTGGATGATTACAAATCTGTTTCAATGTTAGAATCATCTGCAGTACCAGGCCTTGTCTCGAGAAGTCGTCAGACTCTTTCTGGATTTTATCGAGAGACTCTCGCACAATTGCTTCATACAAGGCTGCCTGTGACTCTGTGAGTTGACACAGATAGTTCTGCTCAATTTTGTCGGGCAGGTCATCAATAATAGATTTGTCAGACTTCAGGCGCCGAAGAGTAAATGGCGAAGTGGCATTGCGAAACCGGGCTGCGACTTGCTGGTCGTGGTCAATTTCTATAGGAACTGAGAATTCCTTAATAAAAGTTTTTAGGTTACCGAGGAATCCCCGATTTGCAAAGTCCATAATGCTCCAGTATTCCGAAAGCCTGTTTTCGACGGGTGTTCCGCTCATGGCTATAAAGGACTCGGCTGGGAGGGATTTTAATGATTTGGTCTGACTGGCTAATGGGTTCTTGATGTTTTGAGCCTCATCGGCTACCACCAGTTTCCACTTATATTTTTTGAAATTCTCCAAATCAGTTCGTATAACCCCATAAGTGGTAAGAGTTATTTCAGGAAGCTCTTTGGGAAGTTTTCTGGTGGGACCGTGATAAATAGCAGCGGTGAGCTTTGGCGCAAACCTGTTAATTTCATTGAGCCAGTTGCTAAGTAAACTTGTCGGCACGACAACTAATGCTTTGGAAGTATCAAGGCCGCCTTCTTCCTTCAGCTTTAGAATAGTGGCAATTACCTGAAGAGTTTTGCCCAGACCCATGTCATCTGCAATGATGCTCCCAAATCCAAGCCTAAGGTTCTTGTATAACCACGAATAACCACGTACCTGATAGGGGCGCATTTGAGCTAGTATCGAACTTGGAGGCTCTACTTGCTCTGACTTTCTCAATGAGTTGATCAATGAAGCCACTTGCGAGTCGATGCCAATCGGGGCACCTTGGAACTCGTCAGAGAGTGCTATCCGAAGCAGTTCAGGCCCGCTGTATTTGGGAGATTTTTCCAGCTGCTTTCTCAGGCCTTCGATTTCGCTGGGGTCCAGATAAACATATTGGTCTTTGAACTTTACGATTCCTTGGGCTGAGCGTGTCAGTTTCTCAAATTCTTCTTTTGTTAGAAGCGTGTCTCCGATGGCAATTTTCCAGCTAAATCCCAGCAGATGATCGAGTGTTAAGAAGTTGGAAGCAGTATCTTTCCGGGAGGTTATCGATCCTGACAGCCGGGGGCGGAGCAACCTATCTAGTGCTTTTGGAAGCGCTGCTTTGATCCCCAGTAGTCTCATTACCGGGAGCGTGTCAAAAAGAAAGCTGACTATTTGGCTATGGCTCAGCTCAATTGGGTTTTTAGCACCTAAAGATATGTAATCACTAAAAGAAGGAAGGAACTCACTTAGCAGATCGATTGATTTAAGGATCTCGAATCTTTCTTCTCTCCAGCGTTTTAGGGTTAGGACTTTATCTAACGAAACCGGCTTAGCTAATGGTTGGTTGGGAGCTGTTATCGCCAGTGAGAGGGAAAACCCGCGCAAGGTCTCATCTAGTAGCAATAGCGGCAAATAATCTGATTTTGTAATATGGAACCTCGATAGCCAGATTGCAATACCTGAAGCTATGGTGCCCTGTCCCGGCTTTGAGAATGTCGCTTTATGGGTAGTGAAGAAAAGGTCGAAGGTTTCATCTCCCATGAGATTCTCACTAGCTTGCATACTAAGGTCGGCAATAATTGCATCCAGGAACAGACTTACCCCGGCAATGGCCTGATTTTTAGGATATAAGAGCTGGTTAGGTTTTTTGAGTTTAAAAACTATGAGTTCTTTTGGTAAAAGTAAATCCAGCTGTGCGAGCAAGTCAACTACTTTTTGCTCCAGTAACGCCGGTATCCATCTCAGACGATAGTGATCTTCGATTTGAAATATTTCCGGAATTACAGCTCCTTGTGACAGCAGTTGAAGTGCGGTTACGGCTAAGTGATATAGGGCTGAGGTTTGTGGTTGGAGATCGTAAAGGTCGTCCTCTGACAGGTAAACAAGCTTTTGGTATAGCTGTTGTAAATTTGTGATTTCGCCGAGGTCGTTGACGCTTGGATAATAATTGTTATCGACGATTAGCTGTGGCTTGAGATGGTTTTCAATTTTTTCCCCACTCTTTGCAATCTCACTATTTTCCAGTATCGAGCGGGCCTTCCTTGCAACTCGTTTAATCACTCGGGTATATACTGCCTTGAAATCACCCCGCTCAAAAAAGGTTGGGGCTGAGCTTAAAACTGAAATCAGAGCTTGGGATAGATCGGGAACTTGTGAGTAGTTCAGGTCTCGATATACGGCTACTTGGGGGTTCCCTAAGCCATTATCGCTGACCCTTTCCGCTCCAGCGTTTGGGAGACCTCGACCTTTAGTATCTTGGGGATCAATAATTTGAAGAAGGGCTGGAATTGTTATTGCAGCGGACTTTTCTATTTCAATATTTCGAGAACGAAGTTCTTCAATAAGGTCTATGCCGCGCAGCGAGAATACCAGAAAGGGATCACCATCGATTTCTTTGGAAATCAGATAGATTACAGCAGCTATATGTTTGCACGGCACCGCCCAATCCGGACAGGAGCAGTACATTTTCAAGTCAGACCACTTTTGCGGAAATATGTGGATATCTCTCTTAGCGGCATATTCGAGGATTTTTGGATCCAGTTCACGATTCAGCATCTTTGAGACCGTAACAGCGTCTTGTGCCAGGTCATTGAGCAGCTCAATGCCTGTAGTCTCTATTAGGGGAGGGACAACCAGCCCCACAGCGTAAGGGGTTTTTCTGGAACCCTTTACTTTTGCCGATACTGCATTGTTTTCGATCTTCAGGTCAATTACCGAGCCATTATTCGCATAGCTCCTGCCTCTAGGTAGACGATTAGAGTAGTCGATCTGACTAAGAGCGTTTAGCCACTGTGATCCCCACCAAGTCTGACCAAATTTTTGAACTACCATGATCTTTCATGGTAGCAAGCAAACGATAGTTTTTAATCAGCCAAGAAGTTTGACCGCAGTTTAAAAATCGATTCTTTGGATTACAGATCTTGCACTTTTACAAATTGCTGGATCTTTAGCGCCAGTACTTCCGCGTGCTTGGTTGTGGCGCAAATGAGGGTTCACGCTTTATATAGCTCTATCTGCTTAGGGCTTTTTCAAGTTGCTCTTTGGTCATGGTGGATCTGCCCTTGATGTTTTTCTTCTGAGCCTCCCTGTAAAGCTGTTCCTTAGTCCTTCCCTTTGGTCCTGAATGAGACCTAAGTCCGCCTCGTCGTCCAAAGGAGATGTCTTTCGTCGATGTTCTGCTAGCTGAGCGTGACTCGCCTGAGCGGGCCCTCTCCTTGTTTACAGTTCAGGCTGCAATCTCTTCTGCTGTCTTTTTTGATCTACCCCGTTGTTCGAGGCTTTCCTCTATGTGCTGATATTGGCGTTCCCTTTCTTCACTCCAGTTTTTCTGTGGCACTTCTGCCTCCTTTCTTTTTCCAGTGCCATTTTTCTCTCTTCGTTCTCTTGGAGAAGATCCTCTTGGAGAAGATCCTCAAGAACTTCATCCATCGATATCCCTTTACCCAGTACCGGCTCCCACAGGTCACCAACCTCTTCGAAACGTTTGGGCGCTGATTTAATATTGAACTGCGAAGGATTCAGTTTGTGGTTCACCTCGTCGCAATGAAGTGGAGTACTGACCGTGGCTCCTGGTACTGGTCGAAGTGAATATGGTGCGGCCATAGTTTGGTCGGCCCGGTTTTGCATGAAATCGGGATATATCTTCCCCTTACGCTTACTCGGCGTTCTGAGCACACTTGTCAGTTTGGGATTACGTTTTTGTATATTCCCGACAAGAATCTCAGCAAATTGGCGGCTCTGTTCGTAGGTATAATTTTTGTCTACAGGGATGCAGATATGCATTCCAGTCTTTCCGGAGGTCTTGGAGTAAGAGGGAATGCCCAACTCGTCCAGTAAGGATTTGGTCTCAAGTGCGACTGTGACTACAGCTTCAAACGGACACGTTTTAGCATCTAGGTCAATCAAACGGTAATCAGGGTTGTCCAGTGAGTCGATTCTTGAGTGCCAGGGGTTGATTTCGATGCAGCCTAGATTGGCCATATATAAAAGCGAATCAATGTCGTTGCATCTTATCCAGCGTATTTGGCTCTATTGCTTGGATCAAATGACTAAATAATGTTCTGCTTAAGATGGAGCACGCTTGCTTTGTGGGCAATTGTGGAAATGTAGTTCCAGTGAACGTCAATGCCGAACAGTAATTCAGAACCAGCAGGTGAAGGATGACCCTGGGTTGCAATTGCAGTCGATGTCTTAAACTATCTCCCGATGCTATTGAGCCGTTCCATTTCCTGTTCGGGGATATCTAAATTGGCAGCGCTGAAGTTGTCTCTGAGGTGAGCTACCGATGAAGTTCCCGGTATGAGAAGAATATTTGGAGAACGCTTGAGCAGCCAGGCCAGAGCAACCGCCATTGGGGAGGCATCGAGTCGTTTGGCTACCAAGTCCAGGATATCTGATTGGAGTGGACTGAAACCTCCTAAAGGAAAGAATGGAACATACGCAATACCCTGGGCTTTAAGGGAATCTATCAGCTGGTCGTCGCTGCGATGTGCCAGGTTGTACATGTTTTGCACACAGACGACGGGCGCTATCGATTGTGCCTCGGCAATCTGGTCTGCATTTACATTGCTGACTCCAAGATGCCTGATTAGCCCCTCTTGCTGTATTTGAGCTAGAACCGTAAACGGTTCAGCTACAGAGCGGGGCGAGGAACCCTCAGAATCACCAATTCGCAAATTCACCACATCGAGGATTTCTAGGCCCAGATGTTCCAGATTGTCATAGATCGCCTGTCGAAGCTGATCGGGAGCGAGAGCTTGATTCCATCTTCCCTGGTCATCACGGATAACTCCAACCTTGGTGACGATATGAAGCTCTGGGGGGTACGGATATAATGCTTCTTTTATGATTTGATTTGTAATGAAAGGCCCGTAGAAATCGCTTGTGTCAATATGGTTAATTCCTAGTTTTACCGCCTCGCGCAAAACAGCAATAGCCTCATCGCGGTCAGCCGGAGGACCAAAGACATGGGGACCCGCCAGCTGCATGGCGCCATAACCCATCCGACCAACTGTCAGATCCTTGGCCATTGTAAAACTGCCGCCGGGAAGGGTATTTGTGCTCATGGAGTTTCCTTTTCGCTTCTGTTAGTTCTATCGAAACTGACGTGCCAATCGATTTCCGATGTGGATGAATTTTAGCTCCAGAAGAGTCCTTCTCCATCGGTCGCCCAATCATCCCGGAATCATAATTTTTCGGATGCTTACAGTTGCCTCTGTCAATCGGAGGCGGCAGGAATCCTTAGAAGATCCCCGATCCGTCTCTTTTCGAGGGCTTTCTTGCTATTGGACTTTGAGTTAATTTGAGCAGTCAACCCACAAAGGAGTTAGCCTACGAAGGAGTTAATTTGTTTGACCAGTTTGTTCTCGATTTCATGGGTCCATACCATTTCTGCTACGTCCACGAGAAGAAACAGATCAGACAGAAGCAGCGTCTCAATGGCAGCTATGCCTAAATGCTGTAGCCACTTCCCGATGCCGATTCTGACTACAAAATCATCCGGGTTGCCGCTCAGATAAATCGTGAGAGCACGATCAGCATCGATCACCTCAGCAAGAAAGTTGCCCTTCTTTGCCTGTATAACCACTCCGTGGTCACTTCCGGGTGAGGACTGAATGGTGAAGCCATCGGACTTTAGATACTCTTCTATTTTGCTTTGGAGTTGCGCTGCGTCAACTTTTTTGTTCTGAAAGTGAATCACTTGTTCTTTTGGCATGCGTGCCTCCTGAATCGAGCCACCGGAGCAAAACTTAGAAGTCTGACTAACTGTTTACTGCGGTAGCAAAACCAATTATAGAGCGTAACAGATTTGGTATCGATTTAAAGGTCGGTGCCATTGATATGCATCTTTGGAAATAGAGCGCAGCTTCTCACAACGATCATTTATATTCAGGTCGACTGATACCTAAACACGATGGCACCTGGGCGCTTTTGGCTTTTATAAATGAGCGTAAACATAAATTTTTTGGAGGCCTTGGCGACCCGCTGAAATTTTGCATACGGGTTGACGGTTCGTTTGAGCTTGAGGAGTTCGAATAAGCTTGTTTCAACAAGACTAGGGGCGAACAGCTATCTTGGCTTTGCTTCACCTGAGCCGTTGCCTTCCCCTCTTTACCGCTAACCCCTAGTGGGATACCGACAATCCTCGTGTTGTTGGTAATTGTTGATGGGTGACCAGTCACATTGTGATGACAGAAATCGGGAAGGTTTAAGCGTTTATGGAGTAGATTACTTCATTCAGAAGTCATTAGTCTGTTTTAGAGTTTTAGGTCTTCCGTCAGGGTCTATTGCGAGCCGATAGATTGGACGTCCCCATATTTGGTTCCAAAGCGATACTGACTGGGGATAATGAACCCTGGCGCGACCAGGAGGGCGCGGTCCTTTGCGTTTGTTGTTGTGCCAGGCCTCAAGCTCGTGAGCTATAGTTTTCCAACTTGCGAATCCTTTTACTGGATCTATTAGGTCGTAGTCTGAAACTTCTTCTCCCAAATGTTCATGCCACAATGTTAGACGAAGGTTGCGGGGTAGTACTCGAGCACCATCACCAAGTCCGGCGGGATCTTGAGGTGAACGCAAGTCCAGATTGTGGTCAATCACCGCGCAGGATGCTTCCGAGTCGTGGGTCCATGACCGTCGATTTAGATTGTCGGATCCAACTGACATCCATACGTCGTCAATTATACAGAGTTTTCCATGAACGTAAATTGGCTGGCAGAGCTCATTTTCTATGTCATAGATTGCAACTCGGTCACCGCCACTTGCCTTGAGCAACGCTAGTGCTTCTTGTTGTCCAATACGATTGAGCGGTCCGGATATCCGTCCATCCCTATCTGGATAACGCGGTACCACTGCGATCAGTAGGAGTTGTGGGGATGCCCGAAGGGCATCGGCAAAGATCTTGGCTACATCTCTGGACCACAGATACTGGTCTTCTACGTATATCAACGAGCGGGCACGTGCTAGTGCCTTCTTGTATGCTAGAGCTACGCTACGTTCGCCCTCTGGGGCGAAAGGGTATGGCGAGCGTTTGTAGGGGTAGGTTCTTAGGATTTGTACATCCATGTTTCCACACTTTGGAGGATCTGCCAAGGAATCGGCAAGTTCGCTTGCTTTAAGTCTGCGATGTAAAATTTGCTTTGCCGTAGCCTTGAATGGGTTCTCCCGTTGCAGAGGGGTGGGGTCGGCCCAACGCTCGCGGAAGGTTTCAGCGACATCCCCTATGGTGGGCCCTCGAATTTCAAGCTGGATGTCGTGCCAGGATGGATTGGTCCCATAGCGGTGGTAAAGCGGTACCGACTGGGGGTCGCCAAGATGTCGGGCGTCGTCTCTCCTTCCATGACATAGATCTAAACCTCCTACAAATGCGAGATCCTTTTCTGGATTTTCTGGGTGACGTATTATGGCAATCTTTTGATGATGAGACCCAAATCGACGTACTCTTTCATCAGGAAGTAACTCGCCTCCTGCGTGATTTACATAGTCGATAATTGTTGCGTTTTGTTGTTTTGAAAACCCTTCTGCTTTGGAATGCGAACGCCATAATAGTCCCCGAACATCGACCCCCTTTCTTGCAGCGGAGGCTAGAACTTCCCTTAACTCTGTTCCCGGTCCATCAAGGAGTTCGTCTGGATCCATTCTCCAACCCAAAAACCAAGCACTTTCTTTAGCTTGCAAACACGATATTAGCGAGTGCAATCTTTTGAAGTAAGTTGATCCGTGTACAAGTGGAGTTACAGAGTTACCTTCGGTCCAACCCTTTCCGTTTTGGTATCTTGCATCGATATTGGAACTTGAATTACCCCTCTCGGACGCCATTAGGAACCATTTACCGGTCACCGAATCTTCCGCATAAAATTGATTGTCTAATCGCGGAATTTGAGGTTGGACGAATTGATCTGAGATTTTCGTGGATAAATCCGAGGGCTTTTTTCCCAGTAATTTCCTAAATGGCCAGACCATGTTCATTTGCGAAAACTTCGATGTGAAGTTTCAGTTCCATATTCAAAGAGAGGTTTCGAAGTTATAGGTGTATAACCCTCAGCAAGAGAACTTCTGAAAAAGTAAATCAATAGTTTGGCCACCTTTCCTTCCCCTATTGTTCTAATTGATTGGAAGGCGCAAGGGGGGCTAATTTTCCATAAATTACTGGAAAAGTGCCGTCATCTTTTTCGGTAGAATGATTCTTCCCCACGTTAAATTGGGCATGGTGTATATATATAAGTTATTATGAGTGTATATGCAGTTAGATTGACAATGGGCTATGTTGTGCGTAAACTTGAGGGTCTAGAAATCCTAGTCAATTTTGAAAAGGGGCGTAGGATAGACATGGCAACACAGACTGCAACAGCGAACAGCGGATACGTAATACCTCTAGTCCACTCACGGGTTCCAGAATCGGTTGTAGATATCGGGTTCTATGGGTTATTGGCCGGGACGGTAGCCCTTGGTGTCATCGATGCTCCGCTTGTGGCTTTAGTTGGGCTTGGAGTGGTTGTCGCTCGTCATCGTCGGAATTAAAACCAGTCTAGGTCTTATCGATTCAAACGTCGTGACACTTGACGCTGGGGGATTGTCCACTGGTTAGGAATATTTACCGAATGTTCAACAGAAGACCATTTCAAGGTCGCCTTCCGATAACTTTTGTTCCCTACCGTTTTACAGATGGTAAGGATCTTGCGTACTTTTTGGAGCTGTGCCACTCTGAAGGAGGGGAATGGAAGCTCTATTTTAAGTCGTCATTCTCGAGGCAATGTCATCGATGGTTTGGCTCGTTATTTCGCAACTCATCGAATGGCGGCGGGCTCGCCAATCTAATGGGGCTTTCTTGCTTTCCTATCCATGTTGATGGTTGCTTGCCGAACCGTTTTGTGTCGAGTCGATATGTTTTTCAGGCATAATGGGCTTTCCCGATCCGCTCGGTTCAGCTGCTCGCTTATTTGGGCTGGCAATTCCAGATAGACGTCGTCGTCGAAGTTGGGTTAGCGATGGACGGGCCCATATAGAAGCCCGTGGGGTCCGTAAGCCTGGTAATGAGTCGGTAGTCGCTCATTTTGAAGCGGCGCTGCGGGAAGTAGAAGGGGTGCAATGGGCGCAGGTAAACGCGATTACCGGCCGTATTGCTGTTATGTTTGACCCGGACGGGGTATCCTTCGATGACTTAGTGGAGGTGATCGAAGGCGTAGAGGATGCCCATGGGCTAACTAATGAAGGTTTTTCCCAGGACCATCCAGAGCATCCAAGTGACACTGAGCCAATTTTACGTAATAGCATCGCGATAGGAGCTGATATTTTAGGGCTTGGTTTCAGCGTCTTTGGTCAGTTTTTGCCTACTACTCCCATACCGTCAGAAATAGCCTCGGCAATCTCACTAATTGAGAATGAGCCTAGATTTCGTAGATACCTCGAACATCATCTAGGGATTCCAGTAGCTGATCTTGGTCTCGGGCTGGCAAATGCGTTTGCTCAAGCCTTATCGCAAGGACCGGCTGGTTTGGTAGTAAGTATTGCAAATCGAGCCAATCTCATTAGCGAACTCGTTGCCCGTCGTGAATTATGGGAGCGGAGCGAATCGAAACTTTATAACGATGTGGAGACAACTTCACCTGTTGCGTTACTAAACGACGAACGCCCTATTCCACTACGCCCTGGACCTATTGAGCGCTATTCTGATCGATCAGCGATAGTGTCAATGGGAGCGTTTGGGGTTACCTTATTAGCCACTGGAAGTCCCCGTAGGGCTGCAAATGCCCTTGCTGCGGGAATTCCTAAGGCAGCCCAAATGGGTAGAGAGAGTTTTTCGGCATACTTTGATCGAACATTGGCACAGCGCGGTATTCTTGCCATGGACCGAAATGTGTTGCGTAAGCTAGATCGTATTGACACTGTGGTTCTAGATTCAGAAGTGTTGGTTAGCGGACGGGCCGAACTCGGTGTCGCTGAATGCTTTGAAGGTGCTGAAGCGGCGGACGTGATAATGCGGGCACAGGAAATGTTCGATCCTGCCCAAATCGATAGAGTGCTCCATAGCTCGGACTGGACCTTAGGGCCAGTGAAAAATTTATTGGCTCTTGATGTATCTTTTCCTCGAGGAGCGCGCACCCGGGCTAAGAAAATGGCGTTAGGTCACCTTGGTGTACATGGGTTGGCCTATCGGGGTAACCTAGTGGGGTTGATCACCATTGAGTCTGAGCTCAACCCCTTCGCAATTCCACTTGTGTCTCTAATCAAACGTAACAGACTTATGCTTGTTGTAGCTGGAAGTGGTGGTTTAGGTACACGGCTTGGTGCTACGCGGACTGTACCTGGCCGGAGGGCAATGCGCTCATCGATTCGAGCCCTACAGAGCGAAGGTTTTGGAGTTCTTTTGGTTTCGGCGGGTACTGCACACCTGGCTCTTGATTCAGCTGACTGCGGAGTTGGTATTGCAGCTAATGGGACGGTTGTTCCTGGGGGGGCAGATATCCTGGCGCCTGGCGGGTTGGCAGATGCGTATCGAATCATCGATGCCATTCAAGTCTCTAGTGAGGTAGCCAGGCGTAGTGTGCTATTTGCTTTGGGTGGTTCGGGTATCGGTGGTGTATGGAGTCTGTTAGGCCCAGCTTCCTCAGCGGGGCGCAGGGCCTCCCTTCCAGTGAACTTAGCAGCAGTGGCCTCGCAGATAAATGGAGTAATGTCCGCTGTTTCGGTGGGACGCAGACCAGATGTGGTTCCGCTAGCCCAAACTTCATGGCACGCACTCGAAACCGATTCGGTTCTAGGAGCGCTTAGAACTTCAGTGGAAGGTCTCGACGGTCCCGAAGCTGAACGTCGCCGACCATCGCGTAGCCATGAACTTCCACAGGCTGTGAAATTTGTTCAAGCCATTGGTATGGAAATGGCAAACCCTTTGACTCCAGTGTTAGCAGCCGGAGCTGCTCTGTCGGCTGCAGTCGGATCAATATCGGACGCTGTTTTAGTTGCTGGAGTAACCGGGGCTAATGCGGTTATCGGCGGAATCCAGCGCGTAAGGACAGAAGTATCAATTGCGAATCTAATGCAGGTGGACACCTCTCAAATCGCTGTGCGGAGGTCTGCTGCTACGTCATTTATGGATGCAAAGTTGGTGGTACCTGGTGACATTTTGGAACTCTCGGCTGGCGATGTCGTGCCGGCTGATTGTCGAATCCTTGAGACAGATTTTTGCGAGACCGATGAGTCTGCTCTTACCGGAGAGCCTTACCCGGTGGCGAAACAGACAGTTCCTGTCCCGGGTGCAACCCTTGCCGAGCGTTCCTGCATGTTGTACGAAGGATCGACTTTGGTAAACGGATCTGCGCTGGTGGTCGTGGTAGCTACGGGAGATGAAACCGAGGTCGGCCGTAGTTTGGCTGATGCCCCCATTCCACCGCCAAGTGGCGTTGAAGCCAGGCTTCAGAGACTGACATCGGCTACGATTCCTGCCACTGTCGCAAGTGGCATGGGAGTGGCTGCTTTGAGTTTGCTGCGCGGTCGGTCACTACGATATGCAGTGACATCGGGTGTGAGTCTTACTGTTGCCGCAGTGCCTGAAGGGCTACCTCTTCTCGCCACAGTCGCGCAGCTTGCAGCTGCCCGCCGACTGTCGACTCGTGGAGCATTGGTCCGAAATCCCAGGACTATAGAGGCACTTGGTAGGGTGGAAGTGTTGTGTTTTGATAAGACAGGTACCTTAACCGCGGGACGAATTGTTCTACAAAGAGTATCGAATGGGATTACAGATCAAGCACTAACTTCTTCTCTTGATTTAGCCATGCGAGGTGTACTGGCAGCTTCGGTTCGAGCTAGTCCAGTGGCAATTGATAACGACGTATTGCCTCATGCAACTGATCGAGCCGTTGTTGATGGCGCTGCAAGCGTGGGAGTTAGC
>JAJZLS010000014.1 GCA_021803345.1 Actinomycetes bacterium | reverse complement strand
TTGACAGTTCATATAGAACTGCAAGGATGGCGAGGCGACTTCGCTGATGTACTGCATCGGACAGGTTGATTAGAGATTTCGGAGTTGTTGAATCTGACATTGGTCATTCACCTTTAGGTTGATCGAGATAATTTGGTTGACAGTATTTGAATTCTTCTGACTTACTTAGGTAATCAATTGCAAAACGCGGGGACCTTATTCGCATATAAAGTAAGACTGCGCCAGCTACAAGAGTTAGTCCCGCAGCTACGTAACTTATCGAATGGGGAGGTATCCAGACATTGAGCCGTGCGAATAACTCACTAGAACGTCTCGAGAGAGCGATTCCGAGAAAGAAACTTAGCCCAGCAAGTAAAGCTAGTATTTTGCTGCGCGACGCAAATGCGGCAACGCAGATAATCAGCGCCACCGCCAGCAGGTGGGAAAGTTGGTTGGAAAGACCCATACGACCTGACGTCAAAATCACAGATATGCCGACAAAGCCAGCCATAAGGTAAGTGAGCGCAAAAGTTGGCAAGCGACTACTGGAGCGCTGGAAAAGAATCGACAACAAAATACTGGCAACTATGCCAATTACCCAGAACCAAGTCGAATTTCCGATCGACCAGATAACTGGGAATCTCCCAGTAAATGAAATAGGGCCTCGAATTGGAGTGCCCAGCGATGTTAGTGCAATAATGTTCTTGCCGGAGTGGCTGACTATACAGGTGATCGGTTTCGGTGTTCCAGTCATTAGCCAGCAGCTCTGGATGACTTGTTTGGTGTTAAGCAGTGGAGTACCGAGAATTGTCATGACACCCAATGCGGCAGGTAGCAGCCAAATCCTTTGTTGAAGAATCCGTGCCCGCCTTCTGAGCGAGGTGATCATCGTCAGTGTGTCAGCTGCTGACACTTCACCACATTTGTCAATGAGTGTCAAAATATCGGACTCGGCCACATCTGCTAGTCTATACTACAGAGTACTCGTAGTAAACAATTGCCGCTAAAAGTTAAACTCGCCCCAATTGGGAGGAAAGATGTCGCTGGCAAGGCGCTCATTTAATTTATGGGAGGGACCCGTCCTAGCGCAAAACCTGATTCGAGCGCATCTCACGGAGCGGTAGTGATAACCATCAGCTCATTGAGTTGAAATTTTTGGAGGGTTATGATTGGGCGTATGCCCCAAATGGAATTCATGTCGCAGAGCTAAGTCATCTCAAGAATAGGCTGACAAAAGTTGGGGGAGATAAGTGAACAGACGAAGACAGCTACTCTTACCGTTTTCGCTAGTGATAATAACTTTATCTGGATGCGGTCTGTCGGCCAAGCCAGAAGCAAAAAACAATCAATCCGTGATTTCTACGACGAGTTCTTCAATCCCTCCCGTTCCCATTGTCAAGTCCATTGATGCCAAGATTCAGGGGCAGCCTTACGGAAAGGGACTAAGCGCTGTTCGTTTTGTCTCAGCCACCACCGGATACATGGACGGCAACGGCATTATTTTGAAAACAACTGATGGAGGACAGATTTTTAGCGCAGTGGCGCATACCAGCGTGAATTTGACCGGACTGTCAATTGCAAAGACAGCAGCCACCACCGTTGCCGCCTGGGGTGGCCATAGCATCCTGGTAAGCCGTAACAGCGGATCGAACTGGTCAACTACCACATTGCCGCAAAATATCATCCAGGCTGAGTTTGTAACGGCATCAGAGGGATTTGCCATTACCCAGGGTAATCGTGCAGCTTCTACCTCGTTACCCTCGGCGCTTTGGCGTACCGCAGATGGAGGAGCTCACTGGGTCCAGCTTCAAACACCAAGTCCTCCAGTATCGGTCTCATTTGGCAGCGCAGGCGTGGGCTGGGTAGGAGTTGTAGGCGGTGATATATTCCAGACGGTGAACTCAGGCCAGGCTTGGAATCGTGTCTTGCACCTCGGAGCTAATCTTGGACAAGCGAGGGTCTATGCGGTATCCTCGCAGGTTTGTTGGGCACTCATTACCGGTGGCTCTGGAATGAGCCAAACGTCCTACTCGGTGTTCCGAACCACTAACGGAACGAACTGGACTGCTGTTCTTGGAGTAAGCACCGCTGGAGCAGGTCCTGCTCCCGGTAACCCAACAAACGTACCGAAGGGGACTGGTTCTTCACCTGGACCTATGGCAGTTTTGGGACCAGGTGAGGCAGTCATCGCCGGGGTATGTGAGGCCTGTGGTTGGGGTACGGCCTCACTTAGTTCTACCCAGGATGGCGGCGCAAGCTGGAGCAGCTATCCGACCATCAGCAATAGTGAGGGTCCACCAGCAAGCATGTCTTTCGTTTCATGGAACGAGGGATGGGTGCTTGACAACCGCGGTGACAGTGGGAATGGCGTTCTTCTTCACACAATTGACGGTGGCACAAGCTGGAAAGAAGTTTATCCAACAACTCGTCCACATCCAACTATAGGTATCTCATTCGTGAATCAGGATATTGGTTTCGGCATAGGTGTTCCTGGCAATGCAAATGCCGTTGTTAGATCTAGCGACGGAGGCCTCACTTGGACTCAGGTAGGCGTTCTGCCGGCAACTAAGGTCACCAGCTACGCTAACCTCGGCTCCCCTATAGATTTTCTTACAACACAAAATGGATACATTGTGGGTCAAGATGGTAAATTGTTCGAAACTAAGGACGGAGGTAGGACGTGGACCTTACAGCAGCTTCCAAAAGCAACTAAGCCGTTCACATCGGTAATGTTTGTAAGTGGTGGTGTGTATGGCACCGTCAATACCTTTGGCCGACAGATTGACGTGACCCAAGATGGTGGTCAAAGCTGGCATGCGATACAGCTTCCTTCGCACTCGTATGTCGAAGCTGGGGCTGAAATTTATTTAGCCAGATTGATTCACCTTCCATCACTGCCGTCGCTCACGAAACTGGTTCAGTCTCAGATGACAGGGTGGGCTGGATTCAAAGGTACCCAACTTGCCTGGATGCCAAACACGGACAGTAGCGGATTCCAACTAACCAGAGATGGGGGAGCTAATTGGACTGATATCCAAATCGGGCCGTCCAATTCCGTCTATGCCATCGACTTTTCCAATTATCAGGACGGATGGATGATAACTGGCTCGGGTTCTCTTCTGCGTACTACTAATGGCGGTCGGACATGGACGTACGCGTCACATCCAAATCCCTGATGTGCCGCAATAGCTTGCTTCAATCATTCCGTGAAAAAATAAGAACTAGGAGGAAGACGCTTGATCAGACGGTGCGGAAAAATCATGATTATGTTCCTTGCGGTTGGGGGTACATTATCTGCAT
Source organism: Actinomycetes bacterium (assembly GCA_021803345.1). GTDB lineage: Bacteria > Actinomycetota > Acidimicrobiia > Acidimicrobiales > Acidimicrobiaceae > SCQM01. Next base: position 14,534 of record JAJZLS010000014.1, on the reverse strand, counting down.
GTGGTAGCTCAACAGGAGCGGTCGGTGCCAGCTCCCCTTGCTCTTCGACGGCAACAGTTACTTCTCACGGCACGGGAAATGCTTTTGGAACTCCAGACCTAGCTACCGTTATTCTTGGAGTTCAAACCCAATCAAGTTCAGCCTCTACAGCACTTTCTCAGAACTCTAGCGACGCGAGCAGTTTGATCAAGACTCTTTTAGCTCAGGGCATCTCAAAAACAGATGTCCAAACCTCAGGTCTTTCTCTCCACGGCATTTATGGAGGATCAACGCCTGCTATTACTGGCTATCAAGTAACAAATACCGTTACAGTACGCATCCACAATATTGCTTCAACCGGAACAATTGTTGACTCTGCTGCTAAAGCGGCTGGAAACTCGATCCGAATTAATCAGATTGTATTTTCCGTAGAGGGTACATCAGCGTTATTCGCTCAGGCCAGAGCCACAGCAGTCAGTCAAGCTGCTACCGAAGCCAAGGCAATGGCAGCAGCTGCCGGCAAGCATCTCGGAGCTTTATGTTCGCTGAATGACTCTACTCCCTCATCGGTGCCGCTAAATACTTCGAGTTTTAGTAGTCTGGGAAGCGTACCTTCTTCGGTGCCAATTCAATCTGGGTCTCAGGAAGTAAAGGCTACTGTGACGGCGACATACCAGCTTCAGCCCTAGCTGAAAGTCCAGAGCTAACTGTTCCTGAGACAAGATTCTGATTAGGCAATAATTACTGGTCAAGCCGCAAAGCTAACTGATATGAGTTCGTGATTACTATCTCCGGATGGCCGACTTTTCCAGGGCGGTTTGTTTGTCTCTAAAGAGTTCTTACGCTGAATTAACGATTCGAGGGCCCTTATCAAGAAATCTCACAAGATACCTGTTTCATGCTTAGTCCTTTACTACAGTAGAGGTATGGCGAAGGGGAAGGTTAACTACTCAATAGACCGAACTACAGGAGTTCCTCCCTTTCTCCAGATTGTGAACAGGTAAAAGACCTCCTACATACGGGACGTCTGGAAGTTGGAGACCGTCTTCCCTCCGTTTGCGAAGTCGTCAAGATGACCGCAGTGAACGCAAATACCGTTATGAAGGCTTATCGTGAACTCGAGTACGCAGGGATAGCCCAGCCGATCCAAGGAGTTGGAACAGTGGTCACCTCACTTCCAATGGGTGCAAATCCACAGCTGCTCAAAACCTACCAAAAAAAGTTTGAAACAGTAATTGCACAAGCAAGGCAAGATGGGCTCGACTGGGAACCGTTGCAACACTTGATAAGCACCGTCATTCGGGAGATGAAACTAATGGAGGGGGCAAGTGACAGCAATAAGGGTTGAAGCGCTTTCTAAGACCTATAGACAAAACAAAGCATTGAACTCCATGACATTCGAGATTCAAAAAGGAGCTGTTGCAGCACTGGTCGGAGAGAACGGTGCCGGCAAATCTACACTACTCCATATTCTCGCTGGTCTGATCAGGCCTGACTCCGGCGTAGTGGAGGTCAACGGATCGGCGCCAACCCAAGATTGCAAGTGGCTTTCAGGTATAGGATTTGTCGACCAGGATGCGTCCCTTCAAGCTGGAATGACCCTGAGCAGATACTCAAAGATGGGTAAAGATCTAAATTTGCTCTGGAACGAGGAGGTGTTATTGGCAGGATGCGATCAGCTCAAAATTCCAATCGATCGAGCTATCAAACAACTTTCCGGTGGTCAGAGGCACTCTGTTGCGGTTCTTTTGGCACTGGCCAAGGAGCCAGAGGTAATTTTTTGGATGAACCGCTAGCTTCGCTCAACCCGATAAGTAGAAGAACGCTGCTGGGCATTCTTCTCTCTCATGGCTATAACAAATCGATGACAATTCTGCTCTCGTCGCACCTTGTAAGTGATTTGGAACGCTCCTGTGACCATTTGGTCTTGCTTTCTTGGGGTTCTGTAGTCATGTCAAAACCAACCGAAGAGATACTTGAAACTCACTACTGGATTATTAATTCAGACAAGAACCTTGAACTGATACGTCAAATGTGCGATGCAGAAACCGACTATGTGATAGAGCTGGACAGCCAAATACTTCTCAGTACAGCAAATCATGAGATAGTCAATCTTTTAGGTGCAAAACCGGCGGGACTTGAGGAGATCATAATTGCCCGGATGAGCGGCTCGCCGGTATTTACTCGACGAGTGCAATCTGAGACGTGAAAAATGCAGGCAACTGAAATTCTCACATCACCGCCATCGTTAAAGGAACTTCTTTGGTCCTATTGCACTCGGAATCGCCGTCTTTGGGTTTCATTCCTTGGACTTATTGTTATTGAAATCCTCTGGTTCGCATATGTCGGATACGAGTACAGAAATGTGCGAACAACAGCAGGCTTTTTGGGCTATGCGCCGCTGACAAGCTGCACAGGGTCGGCCTGTACCACCGTCTTTAGGGCCCCCCGCCATTTATAGGTCCAGTAACGGATTTGTTGATATATGGGTTACCGGCTGTCTGGGCACTTGTCTTCGTAGCTCCTAGTCTCGCCAGGGAGCTTGAGTCCAAGAGCGTACGGTTCTCCTGGACTCAAGCGGTAACCCGGAAGCAATGGTTGGCGGTGAGGATGGCTTCGGGACTGTTTGCAGCACTGGTTATTGTTGGAGTTGAAGTACTTTTGGTAAAACGGTGGATTTCTTTTCATAGCTATATTTCTGAACCCTGGCATTGGTTCCTTTTCACCGACGTCGAAGCCCTAGCCTTTGCGCTGTTATTAGTTTCAGTAGCGGTACTGTCTTCCCTTTTGTGGAAGAAACAGGTCGCTGCTCTAATGACCACCTTAGTTTTGTTTGGAGTTGTTGTGCTAGGAATCACAATTACCTATCCAACATTACTTAGCCCAACGACAATTATTTCAGGCGAAGGGAGCCATATTTTGTTGCCCCAAGGTTCCCTGATTGTAAGTCAAAGTTCGGTAACCAAGACTGGAGTGAAGTTATCGAGCACCTATACAAATCAGGTACTGAGCACCTGTACTCGACAAGCAAGGGGCAAGTTTAATGGAACCCAATCGAATAGTGGCAATCTGGGACCACTTCCAACCTCAACATTCAATCCGAGTACATATACGAGCTGTTTAGAGTCGCATGACCTATATACACTCATAAGCTATCAGCTGCCATTCCGCTTCTGGGAGCTGCAGTGGATTTATACCGGCATGACCTTAGGTGCAACTGCAGCGATAGTGGCTTTGTCGTTCATGTTCGTAAACAGAATTGAGATTTGAAGTAACATCTGAGAATCTCTCGAACCATATTTATTGCGCTTCGCCATTCCTGTCATTTGCACACCTTTTGTCCCTGTCTTTCGGTAACCGAGGACTTCGCTTGCAATAGACAATTTGTCTTGTAACTCACTGGGCCGTCAGGCCTATGCATGAACTGGGCAATTACCTTTGCGCGAGTTACAAAATTATTCAGGGAGCTACTTCCCATAAACTTCGGAAAACTGGCTCGTCTACTGCCATGGTAGAGCGACGTTATTGTCAAGAAATAGGCACTGGTTATCGAGCTTTTGTTGCTTCTTATAATGCTAGTTTGGAGTCAATTGGCCTGAAGTTGTGGTGGTTCTTACACCTGCAAGGGTTATTGCAGCAGACATACCAAACGACTCCTGCGCGGGAGTCGTTTGAAGTCTGAATAGACGATCCCGAATAGCAATTATCCGTTGCCTAGTCAGCTTCGTCGACTCGCTTGAAATTGCTTAGCGTCTTGAAATTCAGTCCTACAGTCACGGCACCAATTGCAGCAAGCACCCAACCAACGGCCCATGCGGTTTCGTAAAGTACCGACCATATTGGTCTATTGGGAGTGTGACTTGCAGCCTGTAACGCAAGTATTACGTAGGCTATAGCTATGACGCCCCAGCCCGCGGCAATTATGAGCACTCCAGTCCGTACCCCAGCATGCTCTGCAACAAATACGTCTCTCTTTGACCCATTCATTTACTTATGCTATCAGTCTCTGTCTTGGTAGACTTGTAATATCTAGCGGTATCTTGCAACAGGACTGAGTGCATAGCCTCATTTGAAAGCCAAAACGCCCTCGATGGTTTAGATGACATCTCGACGGTTAGTGATAATTAGATCACCTGACCCAGTTGGTGCGGAAAACTAAAGTAGAGGCGATAGGGGGTAATATCGATGGAAGATTTCGAAGTGCTTCGAAGTGTATTGGCTTAGGATCAGATCCTTATTGAAAGTGCCAGTCCGTAGCGGTTGCACCTACCAACTCCGTGTCCGGACTATGACGTCGAAATGCTTATCAATCACATAATTGGCTGGCTTCAGAGGTTTGAAGCAGGCGTCAATGGCCGGGTCTTTGACGGTGACCCAGCGAAGTTCACAAGTAAAGATCCCATCCTTGACTTCCGAAATGCAGCGACGGGGCTCCTCGCTGGTTGGAGCAAAGGCGGATTAGATCAAGTAGTTCGCCTTGGTAATGCTGAATTGCCTGGCAAAATAGTTAGGTCCATGACACTGACTGAGTATCTAACTCACGGATGCGATCTAGCTATTGCCATTGGCCAAGCTGGCCTTTCAGTGAGGAAGAGATCTCAATTGTTCTTGAGCGAGCGCGGGCTACGCTTGGGGAGCAGTACCGGGGTGAAGGAAAACCATTTGGTCATGTCGTCGATGTTCCTGAAAGCGCTCCGCTGCTGGACCACTTCCTCGGGTTTAGCCGACAGCCTTTCATTAGTCCAACTTAAGACCACAATCTGTAGATTGTTGGTATGCAGGATGGTGACCCGTTTCACTCCTAAGGTTTATTAACTAGTTGAGAGAAGGCCATCGTCAAAACTCTCATGATGATACGTAATTAATTAATTTCAGGATGGGTGTTGTTTCCCTGATTCTAGTGGAAGTTTATAACCTTCCAAGATTCGCTATTCCCGCTGTTACATCGGGTCGAATGGGAACTGGGGTTAGTCTCAATTTACCTTTGGCGGTGATAGCCCAGCCAGATATGGATGCCAAGGGATATTGTGTCTCAATGAAAAGAACCAGGAAATCATCGACTCCGATGGTTGCGGTTCTTTCTGGAGTGCTCGCTAGCTGCTCATCTCATACCTTGATGGCCTCAACATTTATTGCGATATTTGCGATCTAACTTCTGATGGCAAGGCTGCCACTATGGCGACACTGCCGCACATCCAACGGAGCCAGCGGTTATGCTTGCAATTTTGGGTGCCGGACTGCTCGAGTTGACTTCTACGGTTGTGAGGCCAGCTAGAGTTCCTACTGTCGTGGTTGCAAACCAGCTCCCCCCCTGAGCAAATGAGGTCTTCAATCTAGATCCGTAAAGTTGCTCGGCCTGAGCTAGTGTGTCGCCAATGCGAAGACCTTTTGTCGTTTCGGAATTGAGTATTTGATGATTTCTTCCTACTAAAGATCCAGTTGAGTATCCGACAAAGCGACCTTGATTTAAATCTGCAGTTAATCCAAGGAACTGTATGTAGGCATCGACAGTACAGTTTGTTGTCGGTCTCGGTGACGCAGTATTAGGCGGACCGAGCACTTTTTCAAGTTTGGCAATTGCAGTGGCTTCGGGCTGACCGAATAAAGCGTTGCCGATACCGTTACCTTTAAGGATTACTGGACCTGAGACGGCGGGAGACTGGATAATCGAGATTGCCAAAGTGGTTGACGTTGGAACAACTGTTGTAGAGGTTGACTTATGGGCTACCGTAGAGCTTGTAGTTGCTACTGTGCTGGTTGTAATGCTAGTGCTGGTCGTTGACACAGCTGTTGGATCTGCATTTGAACAGCCTCCCACTAACAATGCCGACGCTAACAGAATGGCAAATTTGTGTATTGCTTTACCCATAATTGGCCTTGCGACTGAATAAGCTGCAACTCCCCTCTCGCTCAAGTTTAGCTTGTGGTTAGGTTCGAATAACGGCGTTATTCGAACTGGGAAATGGTTAAAAGATTGATGTTACTAACGCGGCAGGCGAAGGTGTCGAGGATTTGGTTTTAATGAAACGGGGCAAAATCTTGTTGCAGCCGCACTCTCAACAATCCAAGTGCTCCATCCTTTCACCCTTAATTGGACTGTCGCTGTAGGTAGGATTAAGCGCGGTAGCATGATCCCATATAAGCAGCCGGAGCGGCAGTTGCAAGGGTTACAGCTCCCGATCTGGGCGCAGGAGTTTGTACCGACTTTGGGGTTTGATGTCCGCCTATTAAAGCTGAGTCCACTCCTGGTTGAGTTTTATACCACTTCAGGGTGTTTAGATCGAAAGTAAAAGATCCGCAGCTGCTGTCGATTACGCCAATAAGTTTTCCGGCTTCAATGGTTTGGAGATCCATTCGTCCTGCAGATGGATTTGGAGGATAGGCAACTGTGAAACTGCCAAAATTGTGTGTTGAAATTGGACTTGTACATTGCGTGTGGCCGGGGGCGCAAGTTTAAATACCGATTATTGCGCCTCCTCTACTTGGTGGAGGCGGAGTTTCAGGTGAATTTGTTTGCATTCCATCTCCTACCACAATCCACTGATGGGTGTTGATTAGGCCAATGCATGAGATGGATCCAAACTGTTTTCTCATAAGTTCCAACTGTTTCTTCGAGAAGAACTTCACGCCACAACTGGTCTCATTTTTTCCCAACGAAACAACGGCGTCTTTTGGCGTTGTTGAGACCGTGGAAGCTGTCTTAGGGGCTGACGTGTTTCCATCCGTCAGATATGACCCAGCAACCACGATTACTAAAATGACAACTGTGATCAATGTAACCATTTTTCGTGAAACACCGGTGAATGTTCTGATTGTGCAACACCTCCATTCAGGCGAACCGACCATTGCTGCATCCGTTAAGGGTTATAAGTCGTGATTTCAATTCTAAAAGGCTCCAGCTAGGGCAGTTCCATTAACCGTTATTCGCAAACTTGGAGGTTCACGATTATCTACTTGGGGAACGTCGCTCCAGTGCGACTTTGGGCTGATTTTCGAAAATAACCATACTTATGGGGCATTTCATTATGTTTTGGTAAGGGCCATCTCCGTGTCTGAATCTTGGGTGATTTGTTATGATTTGTTACGATGCCGCCTAAGGATTACTGAAACGCATGACTTTAGTTTCCAAAGTACAAAAGAAAACGATATTAGCTTGGGTGGCACTAATTGTCATTCTTGCTGGATCACTTGCGGGAGTCTATCTGGTTAATAGGACGCCAGTTTCTTTTCCTACATCGGAGTCGGCGGCGAATGTAATCAAAGCTAACGCGCCGGGAAATCAACTGGTTGGAAGCCGACTCCAAGAAGCCATCAGTAATGCTCGTTCCAAATTACCGAGCGTAAAAAGTGACCTTGCAATGATCAACGCTAGAGGGATAAGTGGGAATGTCGCAGGGCTTGGAGTTTCTGGTTTGGAAATCGCCGAGAGAATAAGCAGTTTTGAGATCACGGAGCTTGAGCCAAAAATGCTAAAGGCAATGCAGGCTGCGCCTGCTGGAGAAAGTATTTCATCGGTAGAAACTTCGGTCATCGATTCGATTGCTCGGAATGATGGGACATACTTGGATGAGGCTCTATCCAACACAGTCCTTGATATGATGTTGCTGTCACATGCGAAAGCAACGAATAGCGAGGTCTCTTACGCACATGCGCAGGCCCAAGCCGATAAGAACTGGGCCGAATACGTGAAATCAGGTTCGCCTCCTCTGCGGCTGTTGCATGGTCAAACAGCGAAGGCTCAGTTTGACTCTCCCGCGGCCGTAAGGGCACTTCAGGATGGTCTCACAATCACCAAGATGCGGAACCAAATAGGCGGTCCGCAGTATGGGTCCAAGGGGCAAAACTATCAAAGGCCTGGATTTGTCGCCTGGATGACCGCAAACTTGAATAAGTATCCCATTACAATTCACAACAACCCAGTCCCGATTTCCGAGCTGCCGAAATATCTTCCAGCAATGATGTAGGAAGATGATCACCAAGGTTGGAAAGTATCCCCATAGCTTTGCCCGTATATCGTGATTCGGCAGCAGGTCTACAGAAGGTGGCCACCAACTTGATCCCCATGAGTAGTCGCAGCTTTGTAAGCATAAGTTGGCGAATTATCCGTAGAACGTAGCGATATTGGCCCCTGTCATACCCATCGCTGTACCTAAGATATGCCAGAATCCAGGCGACTGCTCAACCCACTGATCCTTTTTGAGGCCGCTAACAAAGCTACATCCACCACCAATAATAACCAAAGGGAAATGCTGTCGCTTATTGGAAAAGGCCAGGTCATACGATATGCCCGCGTCGCTGGGGCAATTTATCGAGGTTTGTGAGTGTCTTTGTGGAAGTGCGCATAGCGCTTTGGCGACAATTTGCACCTGAGTTTGGTTCGATACAGTGGCCACAGATGGAAAGTTAAATTTTGGGTGGTTTTGCGGGAAGGCATCCTTTCGCATGACCGTCAACGTTTGCAAACCGGAAACCGAACGGCAAAGGAGCGGTTGGAGTGAAGCTGGGGATTTTCCTTCCTTCGTGTTCGAACACGATGCCAATACGCTTGCTGTCAACAGAATCAGCAGCGTCCTTTGTGGCACGTTTTTTATCGTATCACTTTTCCTAAACCCGGACTCTATGGTGACGAAAAGTTCTGTTTTTGCACAATCCGAAGATGATGATGTGGAACGGCCAGGTTATCTGTTTCCTAAGAGTTCATCAAAAAGTGAGACGGCACTATTGTTTAAATGAATGGCAAGAAATTCAGAGGGCAGGGGGTCTTCGAAGTTCTTCTTAAGTACCGCGAGTTCCAGCACGGATGAGAATGAACTGCTTTGGCGCATGGTGTGACGGCCGGATTAGTCGAGTACTGCCTAGAGCACAGCATTCTTAGACAGAGTTTGGTAGAAGGCTGAGGATGTACCAACCTGCTACTGGGCGACTTGAAGAGGGAGAACCTAACCCCTGTATAGATGTTCTCAATCGAGTAAAAGGGAAACTCGGCAGTGACTTCGATAAACGCATTACTTTGGGATCATTATAAGTCAAGTAGTCAAAGAAATGATACCGATCGCAGCGGACAGCCCATAGCCATTTCCCTGGCGTTTAATATGAGGGAGATGCTAAAGTCAGATTAATCATCGCCGAAGGAGACCGCCAATGAAGTTTCGATGCCATGAACAGCACGATTCGGCATCTGTTACTGACAGGGCTAACGACCCAGAATTTGCATTCTTAACTGTGAGAGCAATGCAGGCAAGGGCGACTATCGGTACGCGGTCTTTCATTCACGGTTTCAATAAGATTCAGGCATTTCCATTTTTGGGAGGTGCAGGTAGAGATGCCTGAGGTCGAAATTCACGGACAGGCGGGCGAGCTGCCAGCATATCTCTCGCTGCCAGGTGATAGTTCCAGGCCATGGCCTGGTGTGGTTGTCGTACACGACGTATTTGGTATGTCTAAGGATTTAAGGAATCAGTGTGACTGGCTGGCCCAGGAGGGATTTATCACGATTGCCCCTAACCTCTTCTCCCGCAGACCCAAGCCGATCTGCGTTGTATCCGCATTTAAGCAACTCAGTGCGGGTAAAGGCGAGCTGTTCGATGACATCGAAGCCACCAGAGCTTGGTTGGAACGAGACGATCGATGCAGTGGTCGCATCGGTGTGATCGGCTTTTGCATGGGTGGGAGCTTTGCTCTTCTGCTGGCTCCGAGTGGCAACTATGGCGTTTCTTCGGTGAACTATGGCCGCCTTCCCCCTGATGCAGAGTCATATCTGAAGGGCTCCTGTCCGGTAGTTGGAAGCTATGGAGCGCGCGATCGTTCGTTGCGAGGTGCAGCGGGCCGGCTGGCTGCGGCGCTGGACGTCAACGGAGTGGCTAACGATATCAAGGAGTATCCTTTGGCAGGTCATGGATTTCTAAACGATCACCAGAGTAGTTTTATCAAGGTACTGGGGCCTTTCATGGGGTTTGGTTATCATAGTGATTCGGCCCAGGACGCCAAGGCTCGAATCGTGGGCTTCTTCAATTCCCACCTGCGTGAGTTGCCTACTTCATCTCCTTAACTCAGGGCGACCCTATCGATATCTGTCGCAGCGGTTAATGGTTCCCGCCAGGCAGGCTGACCATGGGCACGGTCAAGTGGCTGATTTGCTGTGCGATCTTTCAATTGCGGGTGGCCCGAACTTGCTAACTAGCATCGTCTTGGTGGCGCCAATTTCAGTCCTGTTGCCATACCGACGACGGTTTTTACCTACGAGCATGATGTGGTTTTATCTTGTCTGATTCGTAAAGGAAGATGGTTGTTTTTATAGTGGGCTCACGACAACAGATCCTGGGTCCAGTTTCGATCAAATGCTGACTACGACAGGAGCTATTTGAGACCCGAAAAGTCATCGGGATCTCGGATAAAGAACCTGAGACGGTTTGGGTGAGCTGTAGCTGCGATGAGCAAGTCTGTGACCCGCGTTCGGTGAGATTAGCCGGATTGGGTTACTGCGGCAATATCCTAACCATAGCTTCGCACGGTGGTAGCATCGAGCGGAATTCGCTCGGATAGTACTTCAATTCGTTGCAGATGGTCCTGAAGCCAAGAGGCCTCAGTTTTGCAAGAAGCCAGATGTGGACCTGCAGCAGGCTTTGCGAGAGCTAGTGTGCATACTGCAATCTCGTCCGGGAGCTGTTGATCAATATCTCGCTCGTCCAAGTCACTGACGACTGATGAATCTTTTAGGCCAGCCAATATCACAACTCCTGGTTGGTGACACGATCAAGATCTGCTCTGAACATTTTGAAATCGATGTGTCCAACCCTGAAAGGCCGACCAATTCTGCCTTAGGTAGATAGCTTCGGCGCGCAGCCCAAGATGGGCGTAGTTCTGCCACTGGCACACCGTTACGAGTCACCAAAAATCTCCCACCAACTATCACGGCTCTATAACTTCCGTGTTTTCGTTGTGTAATTCTCTTAGGAATTATCTTTACCATGTTTCGCACTGCCGCACCTAATGCGACGGTCTGAGCTTGGAATTATCGCCTGATGCATGGCTGGACGGATATGCGAGGATTAGTAAACTTTGGCGGATTGCGGACTTGACCATTCGGGTGGTTCTGGCAACGTAAACCCAAAAAGGAGGGTTTCAGGGATGATTGCTAACGTTATTTAACTCACCCAGAGTCACCAAACAAAGATAAGAATACGATATGTAGAAAGTCGCTCTTACTGTGCATCCTAGTAGTCTATGAAATTGGTATAGAGTACCCGTTAGAGTTATATTTCGCCGGGAAAGACCGCCGTTTCAGTCCGGTTTATGGTCAAAGGCTGTTGTTTGGGTGGTCGGTAATATGGAGTCAAATAGGGGGACCTGGTCTATAGGAACCAGAAGATCAAAAGGTAAGCGAATATTTTTCGCGGCGGCCGGGATCACTGGCGCGGTATTAATTGCATTTGGAATATTTCTTGCCATTGAATGGCCAAAGGCTTCTTTGAGCCAATCCACGGGTTCATTAGCCAGTATTAAATTGTCTGGGATTCCTCAAAGTATTGACGGAGTCACTGTCCAAGTGGATGGTAAGTCGATTCCTGTGACTGAAACCAATGGAAATATCTACCCTAAGGTAAAGCTGCCCGTTACAGCTGCTGCTTCGATAAGCGTTTACGTAAAGCGTCCCTCGTGGATTTCCTGGCTGGTTGGCGGAACAACGAAGCTAACCGAAAAGATAATAACCCCATCGGCTAGATTGCTTGACCCGGTGTCTATTGCGGCAGCAAACGCTCCGGTTTCTTCTTATTTTTCGGTCCCAGTAAGTGTAGTTTCCGTATCGAGCAACTCGGGAACCAAAGTAATGGATCTTTCGTCACCTTCATCCAAGGTCGAACTGAATGTGGCATCTTCGACCGCAGGTGCAGTAGATATTTCGGCGATCCCAGAGGTTTGGGAGCAGCTTCCGAGTCCTTCAAAACTTGTATATTTTAGGGTGCCGCCTACCACAACAGTGGGACTTTTTGATCAAAATCTCACTTCACTGTCTCCGATGTCGACGATATCGCTCACCCTTTCTAAGCCAATAGCATCAGTATTTGGTTCTGCCATGCCTACGTTGAAACCGACAATCAATGGAGCTCTGATACCCAAAGGTAAATGGTCAAAGACGACTCCTTACTCGGTTGTTTATACTCCCACTACTCCTGATTTTTGGCCCTCTGAAAAATTTACGCTGTCGCTTCCAAGTTCGGTGGAGATCGCGTCAGGAAATGGCGGTAAACTGAGTGCTCCAACATCATCCATAACGCTTCAGGGTGCACCACCCTCGATCACAAGGTTGCAGGAGCTATTGGCTCAACTGAATTATCTGCCACTTAGTTGGAATCCCGCTTCAGGTAACCCAACTCCAAATCTAGCAACCCAGGCACAACTCGCTCTCTCAGCTCCGGCCGGCACCTTTGCCTGGCGATGGAATATGCCAACCCCTCTTACCTCTCTTTGGCAGCAGGGCAGTTACAACGTCATAACCAAAGGTGCGGTGATGTCGTTCGAACAATTCAACGGTCTGAATACCGTTGGACTTTCAAATCCTTTACTCTGGCCAACATTGATCAAAGACGTTTTAGCCAAAAAGGTCGATCCCCACAGGTACTCGTGGATAGAGGTGCAAAAGAAACTTCCTCAGACTCTTAAATTGTATGAGAATGGGAAAGTGGTTCTAACCAGCTTGACAAATACGGGTATCCAAGGATTAAACACAACCGTTGGGACTTTCCCAATATACCTACGGTTCAAACAGAACTATATGAGCGGTACCAATCCAAATGGAACCACCTATCACGATAAGGTTTACTGGATCAATTACTTTCTGGGCAGCGAGGCGGTCCACGGATTTCCCCGGGCTCAATATGGATATCAGCAGAGCCTCGGCTGTGTCGAACTTCCGATTTCGACTGCAGCTACTGTCTATCCCCAGGTACATATCGGTACCCTTACCACAATTTTGCCGTAGTAGGACAAAACTCAGACTGGCTATCAAAATTCCAACTGTTGGCTAACCAGGCTCATAAGGATGTTTATTTTCAATGAATTCGAGCTTGGATAGCCAGGAGCCTTCGCCAAGCCACCATGGATGCCAAAGCTCGTACGGCTAACCAGACGGTGAAGATTATCCATATTTCGACAATGGTTAGCCTTCTACCTATTGTCGCCATAAGTATGACGGCCACTGCGAATGTTGCACCTAACGCTATGAACATAACTGTGCGCAGAACGCCAAAACGTTGAAGACCGCCCACTAGGCCATCAATGACAAAGCTGATTGCGGTAATCGGCATAACAAGCCCGGCAAATAATACCGATTGGGTGGCAGGGTACGTTATTGAGGAGACATTTGTAAACAGGCCAACAATAGTTCCTCGAGACCCAATTATGACTATTGCAAGTCCAATTCCACCAATCCAACCTATATGCAGTAAGCGGGAAGTCCAGTGTTTCATTGCTTTCAGCTGGTTGGTGGCTAACCATTCTCCAACAAGCACTTGACCTGGCACCGCAATGGCGTCAAATGAGAGGCCGAATACAAGCCATACTTGTTGACCAAGTTGGAACGAGTCGAGTATTGCAGGTGTTGATTGAGATGCCACGAATACCGACCCAGAAAGAGCTCCGACAAGAGCGAAAGTCCTTAGGGCGAGGGCGATTCCTGCGGCAAGAAACTCTTTGGCGAAGGCTACTACACCAGGTACCAGCTTGGTAATAGCGCCAGGGTAGCGAAGCAGCCAGCCGATAGCAAAGGCCCCAATAAACTCTGCAATGTCAGTTCCAAGAGCTGAACCAGCCACGGATAAGTGAAAACCAAAAACCAGGACAATTTCCAGTGCTACGTTTACTCCAACGTTCAGTGCCGTTATTGCAAGTACAGATTTTGTTCGGCCGATACCTGTAAGAAACATGCTCCCTGTTTGAAAGGCGAAAAGTCCAGGCAAACCTATGGCGGACAGCTGGATGTACTCAGAGGCAAGACTAGCTACTTCAGCTGAATGTGTTAGAAATGAAGTTACAAATGGCGCCATTGCCGCGAATATAACCCCGACTACGAGACCGAAGATACCCATTGAAACAAACGAAGACACTCCCAGCGTGTTTCTAGATTGCAAATTGTTTGAACCCACATATGCAGCCGCTCGAGAAGTGATGGCAAATCCCACTGACGTTAGTGGCAGAACCCAGAAATTAAGAAAGCCTGTCGCCAGAGCCAGTGATGCTAAAGGAATTTCTCCAACGTGCCCCATAATTGCCGAGTCAGTGGCACTGTAGATGGGAGACAGAAGAACGCTACCTAATGACGGCAGCCCAAGCCCGAGGATTCTCCCCCAAACTGGATCAACTGGCTGTCGGCCCCCTAAGATTCGTATTGGTTGGATTCGCGTTTTACAGTCCTTCTGGGTGCAGATTTATCCAAATATAAGGTTAGTTTCCAGAATTCATTTTCTTTTGGTAATTCTCAAGTTGGACCTTCATATCAAACAGGGTCCGAGACTCGCGGCCACGGATTCCAGGACTCCGTGTGTCTTGAAAGGAATGTG
>JAJZLS010000076.1 GCA_021803345.1 Actinomycetes bacterium | reverse complement strand
ATGAACCTGCATCGCATGCCGTTCAGGCGTTCTTATTGGTTTGTTTGTCGGCGATATAGCCAATAAATGGGTGAGATAGAAAAATCAGTCCGAAACCCGAAACTGATTCGGACTCATGCTCCTAGTAGCGAGAAAACATTTCTTCAGTACTTCAGATAGCGGGTTGAATTCGGTTATTTCACTAGGATTTAAACATAGCTAATAACTCTTCTTTACGTTTAGATCTTGCGTTAGTCAAAAAAGGCCTTACCGCCAGTCGAGAGAAGGCAGCTGAGCTTATTGCCTCAGGTGATGTTCTAGTTAATAATTCTGTTGCCTACAAAGCCGCAAGACAAATCAAACCAGGCGATCAGATTCGGCTTACTACCGCTACCAGGTACGTTTCTCGGGGCGGAATAAAGCTTGAAGGTGCCCTTAAGTCATTCCGGATTGATCCCTTGAACTTAAGGGTTTTAGACGCCGGCAGTTCGACTGGAGGGTTTTCTGACTGTCTTTTGCAGCTCGGCGTTAAGGAATTGTATGCGGTTGATGTAGGGACCAATCAATTACACGAAAAGATCCGTAATAACCCCCGAGTGGTCGTTTTTGAACGAACTAATATCCGAGACTTTGTCGACCCCAAGGGTGTCGGATTTGACTTAGTCGTTGGCGATTTATCTTTTGTTTCTGTTGCGTCGTTGGCACCATCGCTGCTTTCCGTGGCGAAAAACCAAGGCCATTTACTCATCCTGGTAAAACCGCAATTTGAAGTCGGCTATAGAGATGCCTCAAGGGCCAAGGGAATTATAAAAGATCCTGAATTGTGGAGGAAAGCGTTGTTGAAGGTAGCTGAAGCTTTTAGTGACCAGGGGGCAGCGATACTCGGTGTGGCCACTTCACAGATAAAGGGAACCGAAGGTAATGTAGAGTTTTTTTATCATATACTCAATGGCTCAAGGGATGAGAATATCGATATCGAATTTTTAGTAGCAGAGGAGATTTCACAGATTGTCTGAAAGCTGCCAATCCCACATATACGAATACCTAGTTAAGGTTGTAGCTTCATGGCAACAGTAGGAGTACTATTTCATCCCGGGCGGGATCATGCCCGGAGTAAAGCAGAAGACCTGCGCGTCTGGCTCCAGGAAAGGGAGCATGCCTTTGTGAACCTGTCTGACTGTGATCACATCGACCGGTTGGATCTGGTTGTTTCACTTGGGGGAGATGGGACAATGTTGAGGGCTATTGATAAGGTCAGCAGCCAGGGCCTACCTGTGTTGGGAGTCAATTTTGGCTCTCTAGGCTATTTGACTGAAATTGATCCTGGTTCGCTTTTTATGGCATTGAAGCGGTTTTTCGAAAATGATTATCTTATAGAAGAGCGAATGACCCTAAATATCAAGATTGAATCGCGCCAACTTACCAGCCAGGGATATGACGGCTTCCACACCTCCTTTGTCGCTTTGAATGAAATGGTGGTCGAGAAATTATCTTCCGGTCATGTTATTCGCGTGGAAGTGTGTATTGGTAACGAACAATTTCTTACCTATGAGGCCGATGGAATTATTGCCTCAACCCCAACAGGTTCCACTGCTTACAATTTCTCATCCAGGGGTCCAGTGCTGTCTCCGTCACTGCGTGCCATAATTATTACGCCCATCAGCCCTCATATGCTTTTTGACAGGTCATTAGTACTCGAGCCGCATGAGACGGTATCGTTCAAGATTGTCGATGGTCCATCCGCAGCTGTCATGGTTGATGGCGTGCAAAAAGCTCAAATAGACCCCGGGGATCGGGTTATTTGCACATGTTACGAGACTCCTGCACGTCTCGTAACCTTTGGTAAGAAGAACTTTCATCAGATTTTGAAGATAAAGTTTGGATTATCCTCGAAGCAGATGGGCATCTAGACAAAACTATTGCAGCAAATAAAGGAGAAATCTTGTTAGATGAACTTCGTGTATGCAATCTAGGTGTTATAGAGGACCTGACCATTCAATTTGGTCCCGGAATGACGGTGCTAAGCGGAGAGACTGGGGCGGGCAAGACTCTAATTGTTGATGCGTTATCACTTATTCTCGGCGCAAGGGCTGACTCGTCACTGATTCGCACTGGTTCCAAGACGGCTCGGATCGAAGCTCGCTTTCAATTTCCTGACCGCGAGATGCTGGTATCTCGCCAGCTCTCCGTGGATGAACCATCCCGGGCCTATATAAATGGCAGTTTGGCACGACTTAGCGATTTAGCTGACGTAATTCAAGACGCCTTGCACATCTATGGTCAACACGAAGCGCAGGCTTTACTTTCCAGCACGATTCAGGCGTCTATATACGATGACTATTGTAAGATCGATTATTCGGAGCTCAACCAGCTGAAACAACACCTGTCCAACACGCTTGCAAGATTAGAACAGCTGGGTGGTGATGAGAGGTCACGTCAGCGGGAACTAGATTTATGCAGGCTTGAGTTTGAGGACCTAGACAAAGCTCACCTCAGCGCCCCCAATGAGGATCAGGAGATCAAGGATGAGATAAATTTTCTCTCAAATGCTCAGCAATATATGGAGGGGCTTTCAAAAGCTTACCAGCTTGCAATTGAGGCGAGCGATGGTGAATCAGCTATGGACCTTTTAGGAAACACAAAAAGGTCACTTGGCCATTTGCCCTACCCGTGGCTAACTGAACATCTTGAGGAATTGATATTGGGACTACGTGAAGTTGGCCGCGACATCTCTATCGAAATTGAACGACTTGATTCTGACCCCTCAAGGCTCGAGCAACTGCATCAGCGACTCCAGCTACTGAATCATCTTAAAAGACGTTACGGGGATACCTTGGATGAGGTGATCAAATATCGCGATCATTTGGATCATCGCATCGCTGAGTTATCGTCATATGAGTTGCTTGCCCAGGAGATTGAATCGGAGATAGTCTCACTTGAGAAGAAGATATCGGTCGAGGAGCGACGGATCTTCGACATCCGTCGTCAGATGAGTAAAGAATTTTCTCATCAGGTTCGTTCCAAACTTCAGAAACTGGCAATGGCACAAGCAGATTTTGCAGTTGAGCTGGGAAATTCACCGACGGGTAATCCGGTTACATTTCTATTTTCATCTAACCCAGGCGAGAAAATGGCATCTATTGCTAAGGTCGCATCGGGAGGGGAGTTATCGCGGATAATGTTGGCATTGCGTCAGTTGTCGACCACCTCGGTTCCGACCATAGTATTCGATGAGGTAGATGCCGGAATTGGAGGCCAAAGCGCGCTCGCTGTTGGCCAAGCCCTTGCGGAACTTGCCACCAAGACGCAGATACTTGTTGTCACTCACTTGGCTCAGGTGGCGGCATTTGCTCGCAATCAAGTCGCGGTATCAAAACACGTTGTTGAAGGGCGTACCATTACTTCCGCTAAACGGGTAAATAGCGAAGACCGGGTTGCCGAGCTTGCTCGAATGTTGTCCGGTCACAAAGATTCAGAGAAAGCTCGTGCGCATGCAAGAGAATTACTCAATGATGCCGGATGGATAAAATGAGTTACATATGTGACATTAATGGGTGATTGGTTGGTTGTCCTCGTCGACATAAGTGACTAGCGGCTGATAAGAGGCGGCGTCATCCTCGGGTACCTGAGCGAAGCTTGCAATGATAAGCAAGTCACCTTTCGCTGCCAGTCGCGCTGCCGCTCCGTTTAAGGAGATGGTTCCCGAGCCCTGGGGAGCTTCAATCGCGTAAGTTATAAATCTTTCGCCATTATTAATGTTGTATATATGAATTTGCTCATGAGGAAGTATCTGTGAGGACTTTAGTAATCCGGAGTCTATAGCACATGACCCCTCGTAATCTAATTCAAGTGCGGTGACCCTCACCCGGTGCAGCTTGCCTTTGAGCATCGTTATGTAATTCAATTGTTCCTCCACTTATTAATTAATCATAGGAGGGATTTATGATCATGGATCCCAAGGCTAAATGAAATATCTGGGGATTATTAAAGGTCTAGATTTATCTCCAATTACATTTTTTGAAGTAATGTTTGATAAGCGTCTTCAATGACTAGCTTCGGATATAGGGGATACCCATGGCGATAAAAGTAAATGAAATTACAAGTTGGGTGGCCGAGGTTCTGGACTTTGAAGGATCTCTGATGACAAGCGGCGAAAAGCTTGAAATTGAGCAGGCATTTCGGAGCTACCATGTGCTTGTTTTGCGTGATCAGACGATGACTGCAAGCCAGCTTTCAGAGTTTTCCCGGAAACTTGGACCTTTGGAGCAGCCAATTAATACTTTATATCTTCATCCAGAAAGCTCAGATGTATTGATTCTTTCCAATGAAATTCGCCCCGATGGCACCGCTGTTGGTGTGGTGGATGGGGGCGACGGGTGGCACAGCGATTCCTCCCACCAACCTGAACCGGCTAAAGCAACTATTTTGCAGTCTATAAAGAATCCGGATGTTGGTGGGGACACACTTTACTGCAATATGCATATGGTCTTTGACGCACTTCCCGAAACTACCCGTTCCAAGGTGGTAAGGAAATTTGGAGTAAACAATGTTAGTAAAGTATTGAATCCAAGGGTGAAGATTTCCGATGCCAGACCTGATGCCAAGGAGTTTTACCAGGCAGCGTTGACCAAATATCCCAGTGTATTACAACCTTTGGTCAGAACTCACCCTGAAACAGGCAGGCAATCTTTGTATTGCTCGCCTCGATTCACAATAGGCATTCAGGATATGGATGATACTGAAGCACAGCCTCTCCTCGACGAATTGTTTGAATTCATATACGACGAGAAGTTTCAGTATCGTCATACATGGTCGGCCAATGACATGGTAATTTGGGATAATAGGTGTCTCAACCACAAAGCCACTGGCAACCTTGCCCCGGGCGATATAAGAAGAATGCACCGTACGGTTTTACGCGGTGATTCGGCCTACTATGACCCAGAGGGCCGCCCCCGCCGCCAGTGAAAATCGGAAAAGTCGTTGCACCACCGCAACACGTCGACTTTCTTACTTATTGGTCCTTTTTGGGCCAATCGCAACGTAATACAGTTTTCATTTCGCCAATTCTGAGGTTCAAGTGGGTTAGACTTGATTGCTGTAGATATACGGAATCGACTATATAGATTGAGGGCGTCCAGCAGTGGTTTGCATTGGCTAAACATATTTTTGTCACCGGGGGTGTTGCATCTTCTTTAGGGAAAGGGCTGACAGCGTCGTCCCTGGGAAGATTGCTCAAGGACCGAGGCCTCAGGGTTGAGATGCAGAAGCTTGATCCTTATATCAACGTCGATCCCGGCACTATGAATCCGTTTGAACACGGCGAGGTGTTCGTAACCGATGACGGTTCTGAAACTGACCTTGACCTTGGTCACTATGAGAGATTTGTCGATGTCAATCTTACCAGACCATCGTCGGTCACGACTGGATCAATATACT
Organism: Actinomycetes bacterium; assembly: GCA_021803345.1. GTDB lineage: Bacteria > Actinomycetota > Acidimicrobiia > Acidimicrobiales > Acidimicrobiaceae > SCQM01. The sequence goes on along the minus strand of JAJZLS010000076.1, from coordinate 13,028 downwards.
CGTCGGTAATTGCCAGAGAGCGCCGGGGCGACTATTTGGGCAAAACTGTGCAGGTTATCCCCCACGTCACAGATGAGATAAAAAGTCGCATATTAGCTCTTGCCGACGATGACGTGGATGTGGTAATAACAGAAGTCGGCGGTACTGTTGGTGACATTGAGATTCTCCCGTTTCTTGAGGCGATCCGTCAATTTAGAAAAGACGTTGGAAGAGATAACGTTTGCTATATTCATCTGACACTTGTTCCCTATCTGGGTCCAAGTGGAGAGCAAAAGACCAAACCAACACAGCACTCCATAACAGAGCTCCGTTCCAGAGGTATACAGCCCGACATTATTGTGTGTCGATCAGATAAGGCGCTGTCAGATGGGCTTAAGTCAAAGATCTCAATGCTTTGCGATGTGCCACAGGAAGCGGTTATTTCTGCAGTTGATGCTAAGAATCTATTTGAACTCCCATTAGTCCTCCACCAGCAGGGCCTGGATGAACAAGTGCTGCATCTTCTTCGGTTTTCATTAGAAGACCATCCACTGGAAATGTCTAATTGGGAGTCAGTGGTATATAAATCTAATAACGTGAGTGGCAGAGTGAAGATAGGAGTCATAGGCAAATACATCAATCTTCCAGACGCGTATCTAAGTGTAGTTGAGTCCTTGAGGCATGCAGGCATAGAGTGCGGAGTTTCAGTGGACGTGGAGTGGGTTCAGGCAGAAGACGTAACTCCGATGATGGCGCCAGCACTACTAAGCAAGCTTGACGGTATTGTTCTTCCCGGTGGTTTCGGTGAGAGGGGAATCGAAGGAAAGATAGCAACTGCAACCTGGACCAGAGAAAATGAGATTCCGACACTGGGGCTTTGCCTGGGTCTTCAGACTATGGTTATTGATTTTGCACGAAATGTTGCCAACTTGGACGGTGCCGATTCTGGTGAATTTAGACCAGATGCCCCACACTTGGTTATTGATCTGATGGAGCATCAGAAGAAAATTACAGATATGGGCGGAACTATGAGGTTGGGGACATATGTGGCAGTGCTAAAGCCGGGAACGGCGGTAGCTAATGCCTATGGCGATCTAGTCGTTTCTGAACGACATCGACATAGATTCGAGGTGAATAGCAAATATCGTCAGCGGCTTGAAGATGCTGGACTGGTTTGTTCAGGCCTATCACCTGATGGTTCGTTGGTGGAATTTATCGAGCTTCCGGATCATCCCTTCTGGGTTGGCACCCAAGCTCATCCGGAGTTTAAATCTCGTCCCGACAGACCCCACCCTCTCTTTCTCGCATTCATGAGAGCTGCCATAAGCCGCGGAAAGAACGGACAGGACGTAGTTGGGCTGCCATAAAGGACCACATCATTATGCGCAAAGTGAGCGAAACTGAGAAATATAGCAATTCAGTAATTTCCTTGGTAACCGTAAAATTTGAATCACCAGAGGGAATTACTTTTGAGCGGGAAGTTATAAAGCATATTGGCGCAGTGTGTGTGGTGCCGCTGCTGGAAGATAATCGCCATGTTTTGGTCATGTCTCAATTCAGGGCAGCAATGGGTCGGGAATTGATAGAAATCGTAGCGGGTAAACGCGATGTTATCGGTGAAGCCAAAGAGAAGACTGCCCTACGCGAACTGGAAGAAGAGATAGGCGTCCGTTGTGCAGAGCTTTTGGATCTGGGTGAATTTGAAAACTCGCCTGGTTTCACAGATGAGCACTCCCACTGTTTTTTGGCTAAAAGCCTTTCGCTTGGAGTAAAAAGCCCGCAATCAATTGAAGAGAAGGAATCTTCAATATTTGCGGTTGATCTCTATGACCTTCCGAGACTGATTTCTGAAAGGGTCATCACGGATGGCAAGACGATTATCGGTCTCTCTAGAGCTCGAGACTATCATTTTGCCGATCCAAATGGCCGCGAGAGCTTATTCCCCATTCTTGCAACAAATGGTGGGAATTCTGGCGATTCTCCGGAGTTCAAAGGTTGGTTCAAGTCTATAAATAATCTTTAGGGTCAAATGTTGAAGGAGCTGATCGAAGACTATCTCTTCGAATTGTCGACTATCTACGGCCGTTCGGAAAATACAATTATGTCTTATCGGCGCGACCTTCTAATTCTGCAGCGCTATCTTAATGAGCACGAGATTGGATTCAAAGATTTGACGGTTCAGGAACTGAACTCTTTCATTGCTGAAATCTCTGTTGACCATTCCCGAGCTACGCAGGCAAGGCTATTATCCTCTATTCGGGGATTCTACAATTTTCTGTTCCAGAATGAGATAATTGCTTCGAATATATTGTCACATTATGATTCCATGAAGGTGCCGCTTCGGCTTCCCAAGGCACTGAGTACCGACCAGGTCTCTGCGCTGATCAATTCAATTGCAGGCAATTCCGAGATTGACCTTCGTGATGCAGCTGTAATTGAGATTCTTTATGGGACAGGAATGCGAATTTCTGAACTGGTGAATTTATCAATGAATGATCTTCTATTGGAAGATCAGTTGATTTCGGTTACCGGAAAGGGCAACAAACAGAGGCTCGTACCTGTTGGACGTTACGCCTACCAGTCCCTGGTTTCATGGTTGGGACCTGACGGCAGAATGAAAATTCTCGGCAAGAGCAAGAGAAGTCGGGATTCCCTGGAGGCGGTGTTCGTCAACATGAGAGGGAACCGATTATCCAGGCAAGGTGCTTGGCTTATTTTGAAGGGGCGAGCAAGTAGGGTAGGACTCGGGGATAAACTGTCTCCCCACGTCTTGCGTCATTCTTGTGCAACCCATATGCTTGATAACGGTGCTGATATTCGTGTTGTACAGGAATTATTAGGGCACGTCTCAATTGCCACCACACAGATCTATACTAAAGTTTCAAGTGAGCGAATTCGTTCAGTGTATTTTAGCGCACACCCACGCGCTATAGAAAACTAGGTGTATTGTTAGCTATGGCATTAGACCCTAAGACAGTTGCACATTTCCAAGAGGTTCTTAATCAGGAGAGGCTTGAGGTAACCGAAGCCCTTTCATCTCTTGTGTCTTCGCGCAATGCTGAAGGAGGATATGACTCCAATTTCGCCGATATTTCTCAAGTTACGGCAGAAAAAGGCGAGACAGATGCACTGGTTCAGCCACTGAAGGAGACACTTGCTGAAATTGACGACGCTTTAGGTCGCATAGCCGATGGCAGTTACGGGTTGTGTCTAAAGTGCGGGACTGAGATTTCCGAGGAACGGCTGGAAGCTGTGCCTAAAACCAAATACTGCACTCCGTGTGCGAGCAAGATGCGCTAGGGAGCAAGAAAGCCGATGTTCTCTTTAGCCAGGGAAACTGTCTGATTGGCGATTACCCGAGCTTTATTGGCACCAATTTCTAGTATTTCCGCTATCTGGCCAGGGTCTTTGCTCAGTTCGAAATAGTTTTGCTGCAACGGCTTAAGAACTGAAATAATCGCTTCAGTGGTTTCCTTTTTCAGGTCTCCATAGCGCGAATAACGCGAGGCGATTGTTTCTGGATCTTCGCCAATGCAGGCCGATAAAATCTCTAGCAGGTTAGATACTCCAGGTTTGGATGGTGGGTCGTATTTGACCTGGTTGTCGGTATCGGTTACGGCTCGGGATATTTTTTTGGCAATATTGTCGTGGCTGTCGAGGAGATAGATTATTCCTGATTGGGCCTGTGCTGATTTTGACATTTTCTTTGTCGGATTCATAAGGTCCATCACCCGTGCACCAACTGGGGGAATTGTTGCCTTAGGTACTGTGAATGTTGTGCCATATTTGGTGTTGAATCTTATTGCGATGTCCCTTGTAAGTTCCAGATGTTGTCGTTGGTCTTCACCCACTGGCACAAGATCCGCCTGGTATGCCAGAATATCTGCAGCCATTAGCGCCGGATAGGTGAAAAGCCCAGCTCTTACCGATTCGTCGTTTTTACCCTTATCTTTGAACTGTGTCATTCGCGAAAGCTCACCGAAGGTCGCTGTGCACTCTAAAAGCCAGGACAACTCTGTATGTGCACTGACGTGACTCTGAACAAAAATGGTACATATCTTTGGATCCAAGCCCGCAGCAATTAAGGTCGTAGCCAGCTCCACGGTACTTCTACGAAGTTCCTTTGGCGAATGTTCGACCGTTATTGCATGCAGATCGACGATTGTATAAAAAGCGTCGTGCTCATATTGGTCTCGAACCCAGTTTCTGATAGCTCCCAGGTAATTACCAATATGAAGTTCTCCGCTTGGTTGTATTCCACTCAAAACTCTTGGCACAGCCATAGATGTTAGGAGCAATTTGGCGACAACAGTTCGCACTTGAAAGTGAAAGTCTTCTGGAACAGGACTTTATTGTTACTTTAGCCTTGTTACTTTAGCGATGACCGGCGAGTAAAGACAATGCGGATTAATCCAACATTGCCGAGGTTGCAAGAGCGGTGGATGGGAATTGCTAATTAATTGATAACAACATTTCCTTTCTTGCGAAATCCCGTTGCAGGTACTGTACAATACGCGATAGATGCAAGGAAGTAATTGCTAAGGCAACTTCTAGGTATCGGGGATAAAAGTAAGTTTTTTGGAAGATATTTACAGGGGAAGGGGGTAAATGAAGTGGCGGCTAAGACGCGCAATGGGTTTTATTGGTTACTGTTGCTTCCATTCATAGGTACGCTAATCCCGTCAATCTATGCCAAGAGCAATCCACAGTTTCTGGGAATGCCTTATTTTTACTGGTATTTGATTATGTGGATCATTCTTACCGGAATAATTGGTGGAATTGTGTATTTCCTTTCAGAGCCCAAAGCTTGAATTGAGAGATACATGGAAACTCAACAGCGGCGTATCAAGAGAGTTGTAATCGACTATCAGTTATCAGAGTTTTACTTGATTGGGGGTGATTGAAATTAAGTGGCAAGCTTTTGTAATATTTTTAATTCTGTTTTTGCTAGTGACGGTCCTTGGTTTTTATGCTGCGAGGTGGAAAAGAGGAGATCTTGATCTACTGGATGAATGGGGATTGGGAGGCCGAAGGTTTGGCACGGTAATCACATGGTTTTTACTGGGAGGAGATCTTTATACCGCCTATACATTCATTGCAGTTCCAGCCCTGGTTTACGGAGTAGGAGCCTTTGGCTTTTTCGCAGTTCCATACACAATTGTTCTATATCCAATCATGTTTGTGGTTATGCCCAGGTTATGGAGAGTCTGCAAGGTCCATAGTTTTGTGACGCCTTCTGACTTTGTTAAGGCAAGGTTTGATTCTCGATCTATGTCTTTAGCCGTGGCGATTACGGGGATACTTGCAACAATGCCTTATATAGCGCTCCAGCTGGTTGGGATTCAGGCAGTGCTTGTGGCGATGGGCTTTACGAGTACAGGAGCGTTAAAGGATCTTCCGCTATTTGTAGCTTTTGCTATTTTGGCGGCTTATACCTATACTTCAGGCCTTAGGGCTCCTGCATTAACTGCAGTGGTAAAGGATATCCTTATCTACGCAACAGTTATCGTGGCAGTAATAGTGATTCCTGCAAAGTTGGGTGGATTTACACACATCTTTGCGGTTTCCAAAACGGCTCTGATTGCCAAGAAGGGCTCCTTAATCCTTACTCCCAAGCTTTATGGTGCATTCGCATCGATAGCTTTGGGTTCCGCGTTTGCTCTTTTGCTCTACCCGCATGTAATTACTGGTACCTTGGGTGCCAAGTCTGGTAGAACTATTGAGCGCAACGCCGCCTTGCTCCCGCTTTATTCCGTAGCTCTGGCACTTTTGGCCTTACTTGGTTACATGGCTATTGCAGCAGGAATAAAGACCAGTGTTTCATCGGAGGTCGTTCCATTGCTTCTGATCAAGACACTGCCGGAGTGGTTTGTGGGAATAGCATTTGCCGCAATTGCCATTGGTGCGCTGGTACCAGCAGCAATAATGTCGATTGCTGCCGCTAACCTGTTCTCCCGCAACATCTATAAGGACTTCTTCAAACCGGAAGCGACAACTCAAGACGAAGCAAGAGTTGCAAAAATTGTGTCTTTGATTGTCAAGTTGGGGGCACTTCTTTTCGTAGTGATTATTCCCTTGAAATATGCAATCTACCTTCAGACTTTGGGAGGTATTTGGATACTTCAAACAGGACCGGCCATAATTGGTGGCCTTTGGACCAGATGGTTCCACAAGAAAGCGTTGCTGATCGGTTGGGCGGTTGGTATGGCTTGGGGAACTTACATGGCATACACCTTGAAGTTTGCTTCTTCGACCTATCCATTGCATATATTTGGACGAACCGAGTTAGGTTATGCGGCAGTTTGGGCTGTAATTGCAAACCTGATTCTGGTGGTGGTGCTTTCGGCAATATTCAATGCTGCAAAGCTTCCTAACGGTGTCGACAAGACTTCGGCATCAGACTATTTGCCACAAGATCAAGCTTCGACCGAGTTGCAGCCTAATTAGCAGCTCTCTGATCGTAGTCCCTCCGTTCGATTTATATCGGCGGAGGGACTATTTTTGTAACCTTGGCTCATTATCCTTATGTTTTATACAAAGTACTGCTAGATGAAAGTATCCATAGGTCGCTCTCTAAGCGCCACGGTGAATGCTGGTTGTTGGTAGCTGTTTAGCTAGAGTCATCAGAAGGAGTTCCGGTGTCATTTGAAGTGCAGACTGAGGGCTATGAGGGTCCGATAAGCCTTTTGCTATCGCTTATTTCTGCACAGAAAGTCGATCTATGGGAACTTTCTATCGTTGACTTGGTTGATGATTATCTGGCTGAGGTTGAGAAGATAAAGCGGCTTGACCTTGATGTAGCTACCGAGTTTTTGGTTGTAGCCTCCACTTTGCTTGAACTTAAATGCCGGAGGCTGTTTCCAAACACGATATCCGTTGAAATTGACGAAGAGTACGCGTTTTTCGAGGAGCGTGACCTTTTGATAGCAAGGCTGCTGGAGGTTAAAGCCTACAGAGATGCCTCTGCACGCTTTAGTGAGCTCCTAGACGCAGCCTCGCTTTGTGTTCCCCGTATAGGTGGTTTAGAAGAACCCTATTCATCGATGGTTCCTGATCTACTGGTGGGAATAACCAAGGAAAAGCTTGTGAAGAGCTTGGACAGGTTGGTAGATAGCGAAACAGAGCAGGAAGTGGATACATCCCATTTACCTCCTCATCATATATCGATATCGCAGGCTGCCAGGCATGTGATCAGAAGAATTGCTTTTCTGGGTCATTGCAGTTTCGAGGAACTGATGACCTATGCGGAGGAAAGAATCGAAATAGTCGTAGGATTTCTTGCCATCTTGGAACTTTATCGTCAGAACCGCCTCGAACTGTCACAACTAGACTCCTTTGGCCAGATAGATATAATCTGGAAAAACGAGCACTTGAGTGATGAAGAAGTGGAAGAGTTTCTGATTACAGCTGGTTTTGACGTCTAGCAATTGGACTGCTAACACTATTGTCCAGTATCAGTGGGGATTAGAGAGTATTTGTTATGGATTTTCACCAAAATGCCGAAAATGAAGTCGTTCCAACTAATGAGCATAATGAACTGATGCAAAAGCTGGAAGCTTTGTTAATGGTTACCTCAGAGCCATTGAGTCCGGCTAAAGTATGCCAGGTTTTGGAAATCTCTATAAGTGAGTCGGAGAATGCACTTGAACATCTTTTTGACTACTACAGCAGGTCCAGTTTTGGTTATTTTTTACAAAAGGTAGCAGGTGGTTACAGGTTTACCACTAAGCCGGAAATGTCATCCGTATTGGAAGCTTTTGCACTTAGTCAATCTTCCGCTCGTTTATCGATGGCAGCTCTTGAAACGCTTGCAATTGTCGCCTACAGGCAGCCCATCTCTCGGACACAGATCGGGTCAATCCGTGGTGTGAATTCAGAGTCTGTGCTAAGAATGCTGGTATCGAGGGGGTATTTGGAAATCTCAGCTCGTGATAGCGGCCCAGGTAACGCCATGCTGTATTCCACAACTTCCACATTTTTGGAAAAACTAGGGTTGTTCTCGCTCGACGAACTTCCGCCGATTGAAGGATTCATGCCAGGTAATGAGATCGCAGAAGCCTTTGAGGCTTCGCTGTTCAATGATTGAGCAAATGCATCGTATTCAAGTAATTCAATGTCGTGGGATGGTCCAAGCGAAATTGAATGATGTGTCATTAATATTCCATCTGTGACTAGTATTTACAGAAATGGCCTCACCTCTTAACATAAATTTCAACCATCCGGATTTTAATTCAGAGACTCCCGTTAATAGAAACCCAGATGGCGACTCTCAAGTTTTGAATTCCGAGAAACTTCACAAAGTTCTGGCAAGGATCGGTTATGGTTCCAGACGTACCTGTGAGCTTATCATAGAGCAAAAAAGGGTAGAAGTGAACGGAGTGCTGGCGGTTGTCGGCGCGAGAGTCGATGTGAAAAACGACGTGGTAAAAGTGGACGGCAAGGTAGTTGGCGTCCGTCCAGATCTAGTTTATTACCTACTCAATAAGCCACCAGGCTTCATTAGCTCAGTGGCGGACCCCCAAGGACGGCCTACGGTAATTAACTTGGTTCCAAATGAGACGAGGGTTTATCCAATCGGAAGGTTGGACCTTGATAGTGAGGGCTTACTGATCCTTACCAATGATGGTGAATTAACGAATCTTATTACTCATCCTTCCCATGGAGTTGAAAAGGAATATCTAGTCAGCCTTCACCGTGACATTTCAGAAAAGGCCATAAATCGGCTAAGAAATGGGGTCTTGCTTGAAGACGGGATAACCGCTCCAGCCAAGGTGACTAAATTATCGAGCAATCTGATAAGAATCTCCATTCATGAAGGACGGAACCGGCAAGTTCGCAGAATGTGTGATGAACTGGGGTATAAGGTGCTGAGGTTGATACGCATCAGAATTGGGCCGATACGTGACTCCAGGCTCAGACAGGGCGAATGGAGAATGCTGGAACATTCAGAAGTTATCAATCTTCGGGAAGCGGCAACAGTGTCTGAATAAATGGACGACATGATTCCCCAGCTGGGATATTAAGCTAGGCAAAATGGCAATCAGGGCGCTAAGGGGCGCTACCACAATAGATCAAGATACGACTAATGAAGTCATCATGAATACCAAGGAACTACTCCTTGAGATGATTTCTCGAAATGATATCGATAAAGAAGATTTGATCAGTATTTTATTTACCTCCACCAACGATATTCATTCAGCTTTCCCTGCAGTAGCCGCCCGTGAATTGGGATTTGGTGATGTACCTTTGATGTGTGCCGGGGAACTTGACATAGTCAACTCAACCCCATTATGCATAAGGGTGATGATGCACTTGGAAACCACCCGCACACGGGCAGATATGCGCCACGTATATCTTCGAGGTGCCAAAGGGCTGCGCGACGATTTACCAGGTTGAGAATTAAGGGAGACTTCCCTTGATCTCTGTTTTTGAACGGCAGATGCGATAGTGATCAAAATTAATGGAATCAAGATATTTCGCGGGGAATTGGAAGTCCCCGGTGACAAGTCTATTTCACACAGATCGCTGATGATTAGCGCTCTTTCGTCAGGAAAATCAAAGATAACTGGACTCTCTAAGGGCCAAGATGTCATTGCTACCAAGAGATTTATTGAGCTTCTCGGCGCTGACGTCACTGAATTGGGAGATTCCATCTATGTGGAGGGGGGTACTGAGCGACTTTGTGCTCCCAATGACGCAATCGATGTTGGAAATTCTGGAACTCTGATAAGAATTGGAGCTGGCTTGGCAGCTGGAATCGGGGGAGAATTCTCTTTTTATGGCGATGCATCAGTAAACAAGCGACCCATGAAAAGGGTGTTTGATCCTCTGCGAAAAATGGGAGCCGATATTTTTGCTTCGAACGCCGCAGAGACCGCTCCTTTTACGATATTGAGCCGTGGTCTGAAAGGGATACGCTATCAGCTTCCAATCCCATCAGCTCAGGTAAAGTCGTCCATCCTCTTTGCCGGGCTTGGAACAAAGGACGTTACAACCGTTATAGAACCAATCCCGACAAGGCGCCATACTGAAGAGATGCTGAAGGCCGCCGGAGCCAATATCACCGTTACTTCACGCAGCAACGTACGCGAAATCTCAGTTTCAAAAAGTGCTCTCACGCCTGCCAATTACCAAATTCCTGGTGATCCTTCCCAGGCGGCATTTTGGATTGTGGCTGGCTTGATTTCTCCAAATTCAGAGGTCACTGTAAAGAATATATATATAGGTCAACTACGCTCGGATTTCATAGAAGTTCTACGGCAAATGGGTGCTGACATAGATGTAACTTACGGTTCCTCGACTTCAGCAGATGTCACTTCAAGAAGTTCTAGTTTGAGGGCGACCGAAATCTCTGGTCCATCAATTGCCGGACTTATCGATGAAATCCCAATATTGGCAGTTGCTGCATCCGTTGCATCCGGGACTACCCGGATCGGAGATGCGGCGGAGTTGAGAGTAAAAGAGTCGGATCGAATTTCAACCATGGTTAAAGCCCTTAGATCCTTCGGGGTAACCGTCATCGAAAATGACGATGGGATGGAAATAACCGGGGGAGGAAAGTTGCATGGCGGAGAAGTCCAAGCCAAGCTTGATCATCGAATAGCCATGTCTTGCGCAATACTCGGATCTGCGGTGGAAGGAACAACTGTAATTGAAGGTTTTGAATGCGTAGATTCTTCATACCCGGGGTTTTTAGAAGACCTCACTCGGATAACTGCAGTTGAAAACTGATAGCTACCGTAAGAACCTCAGTGTGACTTAGAAAATTACATTAGGTACTTTTTCGCTGGATCAAGGATTGCCCAGTATCCATCGGTCAATATTGGATCCCAGATAAATCAATCGGCTAGAGGAATTTCCCAAAGTGGAAACCAATGAGAAAGGTCAGCTTCTATTGGTATTTCATGTTCAATCAGAGCTTTTACAGCCATTTCTTTTTCGCTGTTGCGACGCTCGCTGCCAATGGGAATGAAAGGATAAAAACTTCCGCGCTTGAATAGATAGACGAAATATATGATCTCGTTGGTCTGTGTTTCTTTGAACGGAAATACAGAACACAGGAGCTGAGAGCCGAAACCGGCTCCATCAATTGTGGAATTTAGAACGTGAGTCTTGGTTACTAAGTTTCCAAAGTCATCATCGGTGAGAGTAATCCACTGGTATCCATATGAGTCGGTCGCACTCGGGGCAGGATCTTTGGTTCCCATCGTTTCAATTATTTGCTGGAATTCAGAGATGGTGTTTTCAAATGATGCACCTGAAGCAGGCTTGAAACACACCCCAGCCTTTCCTACCGGAACAAGGTTTCCAGACAGCGAAAGCGTTACACTGGCACCTGGGAGTGAAAATAGGTTATCCAGGTTGGATTTGGCTGGCGGCGTCCGGCCGAATATCGTGTCAAATAATTTCATACTAAATTAGCTTGGCCTGTTCAGTTGCTCTTCAAGCTTGGAAAGCTGCTCCAAACGCTTTTCTAGAGTTGGGTGAGTGGACATGATGTTTCCTAATGATACCCCCTGGGTTAGAGCGGGCGCAAAGTAGAATGCGTTGAAAGCAGATGCAGATCGTAAATCTCTGGTGGGTATCCGAGAAATTTCCCCGCTTACCTTTACCAGTGCTGAAGCCAATAACGAAGGTCTCCCGATGAGAATCGCTCCTGAACGATCTGCTGAAAGTTCTCGATACCTGGATAAAGCTCTAGTTAATAGAAATGAAATAGCATAGATTAAAGCAGAAACAACTACGACAGCTAATTCCATAAGAGCGGCATTGTTGTTTGAGTTGTTGTTTCCCCTCGATTCTCCTCCGCCCATAAACATGCCTGACCACAGTGCAATCCGAGTAAGAAATCCTGCCACCATTCCAATAAAGCTGGCAATTGTCATAACTGCTACGTCCTTGTGGGCAACGTGGGACAGTTCATGTGCGAGAACCGCTTCTGTTTCCTGTGGATCAAGTCGACGTAATAATCCCGTGGTAGCGCACACCACCGAAGCTCTAGGGGATCGGCCTGTGGCAAAAGCATTTGGGATATCGATGTTCGCAATGGCTACCTGCGGTTTGGGCATGTCAGCCAGTGCTACCAGCCGATCGACAATTGCGTGTAATTCCGGTGCCTGCTCCCTGGTTACGATCTTTGCACCCATTGAATAGAGTGCGATTTTATCGGAAAAATAGTATTGACAGAAGAGGACGATCGCTGCAATAAACAGAACTGTTACTAACTGCACCCCAACTGCAATAAGTATTCCTATAAATACAACATATAGAAGACCGATCAGGAAAATGGTTAGACCCATCCTGGCGCTTAAACCTTTGTCTTTTGGAAACCTTGTTGTAGCCATACCTCTATTATGTCATCAGTGGCTAAGTTCCGCCATTGCAGAGCCTGTGTTTTAGCTGAGAGTTTGCTCAATAAGCGCGACAAACCCCTTCCGTAAGGGAGGGGAAGGATAGCTCTAACGGCGAAGCCGTTACATGTTTTACAACCGTGAACTGATGTAACACCCAGGAATTAAGATAACTACATGAGTATCGGACAGAGATTGTACCCAAACCAAGAGAACGAAGTGGTCTTAGTCCGCCACTGCTCTGATTCCCGGTTTGTCTACAATCTGGGTCTAGAACAGAGAAACTTCTTGCCTAAGCAAAGTGCTCAAAAGATTACCTATATCACCCAGGCCAGAGAACTGGTGCAAGCCCGCAAGTCATTCTCCTGGTTGGCTGAGGGCTCATCCGTAGTTCAACAGGCTGCTCTAAGGGATCTAGATATAGCCTTTAGAAATTGGTGGAATAACCCAAGACATTTCTCTCATCCCACTTGGCGTAAATCAGGTATCAATGAGGGCTTTTACGTTAGAGATCTTTCAGTTAGAAAGTTGAATCGTAAGTGGGGAGAAGTATTAGTTCCAAAAGCCGGATTGGTTAGGTTTCGCCTTACACGCACATGGACTGAAATACAAGCTTCAAGCTCAGCCAGAATAACTCTGGATAGCTCTTTCAGGTGGCACGTAAGTTTTACTCAATCTCAGCCCGAACTACAAAGAGAA
>JAJZLS010000029.1 GCA_021803345.1 Actinomycetes bacterium | reverse complement strand
CTACATCGGTTGACTTTGGAAGTGTTGGCGCAACCAGTTTTAGTGTTGTCTCAGATACTCAAGTTTCAGCCATATCACCGCCCGGCACGGGATCTGTTGATGTTACCGTCACAACACCCAATGGAATAAGCGCAACAAGCACAGCCGATAAGTTTACCTACACAGTCGGTCCAACTATTACTTCAATCTCACCAACTTTGGGTCCCACAACGGGTGGCACGACAGTTACCATAACAGGCACAGGATTTACTGGTGCCACCGCAGTTGCCTTTGGGACAACGATGGCGGCTTATTCCGTTATTTCTTCAACTCGGATTCAGGTTATTAGCCCCCAGAATGCTTTCGGAATCGTCGACATAACTGTCACAACACCCAATGGAACCAGTGCTACAAGCACAGCCGATAAGTTTACCTATCAGGCCGCCCCAACTATTACTAGTATCTCTCCAACGTCAGGCCCTACAACCGGGGGCACAACAGTTACCATAACAGGCACAGGATTTACTGGTGCCACCGCTGTCGCCTTTGGGAGCATTGGCGCCACCAGCTTTAGTGTTGTCTCAGATACTCAAGTTTCGGCCATATCACCGCCTGGGACGGCAACAGTTGATGTGACTGTCACAACACCCAATGGAACTTCATCAACAGGTTCGGCTGACCAATTCTCATATCTTTCTCCCGTTCCCAATTGGCAGCCAATTACGGCAGCGCCGTCGCCTTCGGGCCGTGTTTTTGCCGTCTCTACATACGATCCCAACACACATGCAGTGCTTCTATTTGGCGGAGCCGCGGTACAGCCGGATGGAACGTATAAAGTGTTAGGTGACACCTGGTCATGGAGCGGAAGCTCATGGTCCCAGCTCAATCCGCTGGCGAGTCCACCTGCTAGGGCTGGCGCGTCGATGGCTTATGACCCATCTTCGGGTACGGTCATTCTATTTGGAGGACTTACAACCTCAAATGGCAATTTTCAAACACTCAATGACCTGTGGAGTTGGAACGGACGAACCTGGAGCCAGTTGTTTACGAATATTGGACCATCTGCCCGGACCGAGGCTTCAATGGCATATGACGTGGCTTCACGATGCTTTATCCTTTTTGGGGGAATGGCGTTGAACCAAGGCATTCCTGCCCTATTGAACGACACTTGGGAGCTTTGCGGTCGAAAGTGGACGCAACTTGAATCAACTGTCAGTCCCACTCCGCGCTCGGCCGCGGCCAGCACATACGACCCACAGGTTAGGGGTATTGTTCTGTTCGGCGGCCTTGGGAGTCAAGCACTTGGGGATACTTGGCAATGGGTAGGCGGAAAGTGGGTTAAACAAGATCCGTCGGTCTCTCCACCAGCTCGAGCAGGAGCGAGCGCCGCCTTCGATGCTCAGACGAATGAAGTCATTTTGTTTGGTGGCGCTCCGACTCTTCTCTCCACTCAGTTGGACTCGGATACGTGGAGCTATGACGCAACTACGGATAGCTGGAAGCAGCAGTCTCTTGTGCCGCAAGTTCAACACTCCAGATTAGCTGGCAGAAGTGATCAAAGCACCGTCCAATATGAATTCAGTACCAGTGAAGCGGTGTGGATGCCCAACTTAGTGAGCCACTCATCAGCAACTAGCGGCACACCGGGAGCGCGCTTGGGAGCTTCAATGGCATTTGATCCCTCTACAAATCAGGTTGTGCTTAATGGAGGATTCACTGGTTCACCGATTCAGTTACTAGACGGGGTCACGTACTCTAAAGTCCGTTATGCACCGCCTACACAGATCCCCCCGCCTGGCGGAACAATTGTTACACCGAAGGATGTAAATGTAGCTTTGGATCAGATCCAGCTCCTTGACGATACCTGGACATTCCAGAACGGCAAGTGGACGCAACAAGCAATAAGTCCAGGCCCACGAAGGGCTGCAGTGTTTGCCACTTTTCAAACAAACGTAGATCCGAGTTATCAGCAGGATCAACTTCAGCAAGGAAACGATACATTCTCAAGCGGGCACAACGATGTCTTACTTTTTGGTGGGCAGGCCGCCGATGGCACCCCACTTGGCGACACGTGGATTTGGAACGGATCAACGTGGAATCCAACCGAGGGACCTTCTCCTTCACCAAGATACGGTTCGGCGGCGGTGTCGCTACGCGGCGGCGGCGTTCTCGTCTTTGGTGGCGTTTCCACCAACGGGGCAGCGCTGTCTGACACATGGGTGTGGTCTGGGTCTGCGTGGGTGAAAAAAACACCGCCTGGTCTAATTCCAGCGGCACGAAGTTTTGCAACTCTTATCGATATTTCGACGCACCCGAATGGCCGGTCTTCGTTAGAGACCTGTGGGATTCCACAAGGGAAGTCCGGAATAGCCCTATTATTCGGAGGCAGAGATAACAGTGGGAATATTTTGGATGATACATGGGAATGGGATGGAAATCAGTGGTACCAATGCCATCCACTAAATTCGCCATCGCCCAGATACTTAGCTGTTGGCATATCAGCGGTCGCGGACTGGGGCAATGGGCAACCTCGCGATCCGCAATCCAGTGATAATGGGGAAAAGTTCGATTCGATTATTTTTGGGGGTACCCTGGAAGAAGGCTATGTTTCATCAGAAACTTGGGCTTGGGACGGGAATACATGGCTACGAATTCACACGTCGGTTACACCACCTGCCAGAACCGGTGGTGAGTCCTCTTCATCGCGGATGGCTGATTGGAGTAGCTTGAACACTTCCTTTATGACAGGCGGTCTATCTCAGTCTGGAGGTCTGCTATCGGATCTCTGGTTATGGAACGGGACCAGTTGGTTGCAGCAAACTACTGGTGCTCCTGGAACGTACCAAGGCGGTATGGCAGTCGGACCCAATGACACCATTATGCTTTTCGGTGGATCTCTGACCTCGGATCCGCCAACTGATCAGAATTCCGCATGGGAATTCGATGTGGATGCTAGGAATATTGGATGAAGATAGGAACGAACTCTGCGCGCTTTCTTTCTATCTCCGTCATTTCTGTCGCTGTCATTTGCGCCACCGTTGGCGCGTCAATCACAACAAGCGGTCGTTTACGTTCTCAGACGGAAGCCAAACATGCGGCCTGCGAACTTAGCGACGTTAGTGTGAGCCAGGTGCGGCAGTTTCCAGATGTTGCCTCTGTTCTAGGCTATGGGCAGCTTAGTGGCAGCGAGTTTACCCTAAAAAATTCGGGTGTTAGAACATGCACAATCGTCGGTTACCCTCAGCTTAGTGTGTCGAATGGGTCCGGTATAGATTCTGAGATTGCAGATATAAATGGACTCCCGTGGTATCACTCGAAGTCCACTATCAACACTCTCAAGCACGACGAAGCGGCATTGATTCTTATTGTGTATCCTAAGGCAGCATACTCGTTAGCAGCTAGCAGCGCATGTAATTTAGGTACGACGCTGTATTTCGCATTCAATAAAATTGTGGGAAAGATTCTCGTTCGACGAAGTAAACTCATTCGTCTAATTGCCAATGCATTGCTGTGTAGTACTTATGCGATGGTTAGTCCAATCGTTCCACAAGGAGATTCCGATACGTTATTACCGACGGTAATGGCGAGAAAATCTTTGAAGCTGGGAAAGGTCATGACCATGAAAAATGGAGTACCGACACAAATAAGTGTCGGTACTATTATCGCCTCGGGCACGTCGGTGGGTGCTGGCGTATGCGATTTTAATCAACCAGTATCTGTAGGTGGAGAGGTTGGTATTCGATCCCAAGAGGTCCCGCCCGATATTTCAGTCGCAATCAATGCTCAATGCCAGGCTTACGTTGAAAGCATCGGGCCAACCGTTTCGATGCCACTGACCGCTCCATCACGAATTCAATCTACCATTTCGCCGCCGACATCGATTTCTCCGTCACATAATTAATAGAGTAATCCACCAACGATTGAGAAGGAAGTTCATCTTATGATAAAGACAGTTCGAGTCCTCAAAAGAATATTTCAAGATTGCAACCGAATGTCTTCCACCGAACCATCTCGCGCCAGGATGATCCAACGGACGGGCCGATGCAAGGCAATCGTTTTAGCTGGAGTTAGCGTAGGAGTTCTTTTCTTACTTGCTAGCTGTACACCAGCTCCACCCTTGACTGTTTATTCTGGGTACGTCAAGTCCACTGAGTTGGAACAGTTCGGAGTTACTGCGACAGAAGTTGAGATGCCTTGGGGGTGGAACCAGACAGGGTATGGACCAGAATTTACGGAAAGCAACCCGTTTCCCGAGTGGGGCGGGTATTGTTATGTCTCAGCCTTTCCAGGTTGGAGCATCGATTCGTGTGACAACAGTACCTTCTATGATTCTCTTTCTGACGAAGTTGGCGAAAATGTCTGGGGCCATTTTCATAATGATACATGCCCATTTATTTTTGCAGACCAACATTGCAACTACACCTTGTCTGGGCAAGCATATGATACTCCGAATATATATGAGTACTGGTGTAGCCTTATCGGTGAAGTTCCTGCTATCTGGAAAGGATTGCACTGTGCTGGCAATATCGTTGTTTCTGCAGTTTATGGATAATTCTGGATCTTATGAATGAACGGACGCGGGCCGTCAAACGGTGGTTGTATGGAGCTACTGCTTGTGCGTTAGGAATTGGCATAACCGAAGAACTTACTTTTACAGGCATCTGTCAAGTACCTGTCAACCAAGGTGTTGTAATGATTCCCAACCCTATAATGATTCCCAACCCTGGTACGAATGTAACGACGGGGAGCTGCAATGTGCATCAACCCTTAGGTGTGGAACTTCTTTGGTTTGTTCCAGTAATACTTCTACTCATGGTAGTCTTCGGAGATACTCTGCCACGCGCACGGCTCTGGTTGCGACCCTTCCTTTTTGGATTATTAGTAATTTGGGGGTTTGTTGCAATTTGGGGTATGTTGCTGGACTTATTAGGAATTGGCGTTACCTTGATGATGTATTTGGGTATTACGTTAGATGCGAATGAAGAGCGAATGGCAAGAAAACGAAAGCTTCGCTAAGTCTCATTCCTATCAACTCATGGGTGGATCAATACAAGGCGAATAGGCTAAGCGGTACAAACAAGGAACACCCTAAACCCAACTTTACATAATGGAAATTATCGGCGGGCGATATATGGTCAGGGGGGAGTGTTCCAACAGGTTAGATGTAACACCAACTAGGCACTCTTGGCTAAGCCTACTTGTCCTTTGATGAGTTTGATGTCGCCTTTTATTTCGCGTAAGTCTTTCACGACTTCATCGACCCTCACACCCATCTGATCAATCCTTGAACCCATCTGATCCATTCTCACACCCTTCTGATCAATTCTTGCCGTTTGGGCTTGAATGTCTGTTATCAGCTCCGTCTTGACATTAGTGATCTCTGATCTCAGTTCCACCCTCATCTGATCAATCGTTGTCTTGATTGAGCGACGCTCAGTCCTGGCGTCAAAGAAGAATCCAGCCAACCCAACAATTATTAGCGCGACAAGCGTCCACGCAACTGCAACCATATGGATTATTATATCGCGAGATCTTATTGAGTTCGAGTTTTTCTTGGTAGTGTAATTGTTTCGGGAAAACACATGAACAACTATCTGGTAGAGGTGGCAAATAATTATGGAATAGGCAGTAATGCGTTACGGGAATATTCAATAATGGATGCAGGAGCGTTATGATGGAATCAAGACAGCTGGCAACCACCCGCGCAGTGAACTGATTGTTGCCAAGGCCTCTGCGTTTTCAAGGTCGCCGCTTGTGAGTACCCGCTGTCCTACAGCCCCTGTCGTTATTAGGTGATCTCTCGCTATGCCGGGGAGCAGACCGCACTCTACGGGGGGAGTCCACCAGTTGCCATCGAGTAGGATGACGATATTTGCACGCGTCGTTTCGGTCACCTCGTCTGCAAGATTAA
Source organism: Actinomycetes bacterium (assembly GCA_021803345.1). Lineage (GTDB taxonomy): Bacteria > Actinomycetota > Acidimicrobiia > Acidimicrobiales > Acidimicrobiaceae > SCQM01. The sequence goes on along the minus strand of JAJZLS010000029.1, from coordinate 12,686 downwards.
CCAGTATGACATCATCAGCTTCGGGGTGGCGTTTAGCGCGCCGGAGGTACGGTGAACGATCAGTGGTTTTGTGGAAGTAGAGCGGGTCGCTATTATCAATTGGTTCATCATCAATTGACAATCGCAGCGGGACACTGAATGGACTCCTTAAAGGTTCGGTCTCAACGTCTAGGGTGCCATCAGAGCTTAGAATTAGGCGTACACGCCAGAGTCCAATAGGGTCCTCTACTAGAACATGGTCGTGTAAACTCCTGTCTTGAACTAATTGCTTGGTCGCACGCTCCAATTTGAGACGAGCCTCTGCTAGCGAAAAGGGTATTTTGAAGTAGTTCGCCGAAGCGTTCATTCGTGCGATGTGGTGGTCCAAATTTCTCAGTCCATCTTTCACGGAAAAACGCATTGTTTCGAAAAGCCCGTCAGGTTGAGGGCGGTGGGTGAGAATTGCTGTCTTGGCCATGAGCTCATCCCACTCCCAGCAATCATTTGAGTCGACAGTGATACCGCCCCCCACCCCATAATGAGCAATTCCTGTTGTTTTGTCAATCGTAGTGGTTCTAATAGCGACGGCAAACCGAGAGCTAAATCCATCACTGTCACTAGCTACCAATCCGACGGCACCACAATAGACACCGCGCGGCGAGGACTCAAGGTCTGATATTAGTTTCATTGTAGAGGCTTTTGGGGCTCCCGTTACAGACCCGCACGGAAAAAGCGCGGTGAAAATATCACATAGGTCAGTGCCATCAACCACAAGTCCTTGTATTGTTGAAGTAAGTTGCCATACAGTGGGGTAGCGCTCGCATGCAAGAAGATTTTCGACCTCTACCGAGCCTGCCTTGGCAATGCGGCCAATATCGTTACGCACTAGGTCCACAATCATAAGATTTTCGGCGCGTTCTTTACCTGAAGCAACTAACGCTTTAGTCACTGCATTATCTTCAGCGGGGAAGCGACCCCTTTTTGCAGTTCCTTTCATTGGTCGGCTAATGATTGTCGTACCATCGAAGGAGAAAAATAGCTCAGGGGAGGCGCAAGCTAGGACGAAAGTATCTGTCTCAAGGTAGACATTGTAGGCACCACTCTGGGCAGTAACGAGTTGGCGATAAAGGTCAATTGGATCACCATTAAAGTCACAGGTAAGGCGAGTTGTGAAGTTAGCCTGGTAGGTCCATCCTGAAGCGATCTTTTCCTTGATGGCCTTGACCGCATCGGCATGGTCATCTTTGCCGACCTCTGGCGCCCAATTGAGGAATGTGTAGGAAACTGGTTTTCGGGGTGGATCGACACGCTTTTTACTGGCGAATAGCACGAAGAAAGCTAGTGGCAGCGTGGATTCTGGCTCTATGGATCGGACCATGAGCGAAGGGTCAAAGCCTGGCGCCGCTTCGTACGAGACAAAGCCTGCGGCAATTAGGTTGCCAGAGCGGACTGCGTCCTCAACCATGTTGAGAATTCCAGGTACATCCTTTGCCTCCCAAGCGCTGAACGTTCCACGCTCATCAACCAACTCGTAGCAGTCGCCTGTAACAAGGTCGTCAAAACGTGCCCGCACAGTCACGCTCATTCTCCTTTCCTATTTGGAGCAGTCTAGCTAAATTACCTGGTGACGACTTCTTTAGAGATGTTTGAAGGATACACAAAACGCCGATAATGGCCGTTATGTAAAGTTGATGGCTCTTTAGTTTTGAGAGAACAGCTCGCAAGCGATTAGGCCTTCTTAGTTAGGTTAGCTGAGTCTCGTTTCCACCTGAAATAGGAGAAAGTGTAAAGCGGGGTCAAGTCCTATCAAATCGGAAGTTCGTCAGAGATTATCGGCGACACACTTGGCATGGATGCGAGTACTATCTGACGGACCCTGAAACGGCAAGGTGTGACCAAAATCAAGCCGCAAGCCGACGACTTCAGTCGTGGGTCAAGGATCGCCATTGATGACCCAAAATCCCTATATCGGGGACCCTTCCAGTATAAGAGTCACACCCCTAATGTATACTCTTTGTTGTCGGTGGTGAGAACCAAGCTACCAACAATTAGCAGTACCGCCCGGAGCTTTGGCTTCGCGCATACCCCAGGACCTGGGGCATGGCATCGGAGAAACAACCGATGTTGCTCGCACAAGTCCTCTTTGAGGCAGCGAGAACTTCTAAAGTGGAGGCAGCGTAAGTTGTCGCCACCAAGGGAATCCCACGACTTTAGTCGTTGGGAGGAGGTCAAGATGAGGGATTACCTAAGCAGGGACTCAACTCAGTGGAATTGTTGACATTATTACTAATATGGGTTAATATTTACAGCAGAGAATGGGGACTGCGGATGCGGGCCCCATTCTTATTTTCTTGGCAAAATTGAGATACCGATATTTTCCCAACGTCCATTTATGTTTCTGACTTTTGAAAAAACGCTGTCATAACTTAATTGTTGCCCAACTCGTTCCGGCTTATTTAGGTAATGTCTAGCAATCGGCGAAGCCACCATATCAGCTATTTGCAGACCTGCTATATTGTCAGATTTTTGCTGGAACTGAATAGAACTGTCAAGTTTTAGCTTAAGTTCGGCGGACCGAACTTTGTTAGTTCCTTCAACTCTGGCAGTAAGATAGGCGATTTCTAATTGATTGTCTAAAACGCTATTTCTGCTCTCAGCTACGATGCGTCCTTTTTGATTCTCCGAAAGATCAGATATTAGACGATTCACCAGATTATCAAAACTAAGAGCCTGTCGCGAATATCATCGCAGCGCGATCTACACTTTCTCGGTTTCGGTCAACCGGCGTAATAACATGCGAGCATGGGCAGCCCATATAAAACCCACCGTGACTTGTGGATCGCGTTCGTAGTCGATCTGCAAGCGTCGATTGTTCATGAGCCACGACCATGTGCGTTCTACGAGCCACCGGCGAGGAAGAACTTGAAAGGAGTGATCGACGATTCTCTTGACGACTTCGGCCACGATGCCCTTGGCACGGCAGGCATCGTGGAAAGCGTTCTTGAAACCACCATCACACCAGAGCTTTGCCAGGCGTTTGCTTGATGGTGAGACTTTCTCGACTGCCGCTATACCTCCGACATTGTCGGACACACTGGCTGCAACGACAACAACACAGATGAGAAGACCAAGGGTGTCGACAATTCCAAAGACCTTTCTTCCCGATACCTTCTTACCAGCATCATATCCTCTGTTTTCCCTGGTAACAGTAGCCGCTCCCCGAACGGAGCGTGCATCAATGGCTCCGGCCGAGGGCTCTGGGTTGCGACCCTCGGCCTCCCTCACCAATTCGCGAAGGCGCTTGCATACCTTCTCCCAGGTTCCGTTGTTGGACCACTTTTGGTGGTAGCGATGAACGGTGTTCCAGTGGGGATAGCAAGACGGCAAGGCCCGCCATTGGCATCCCGTCGCAGTGACATAAAAGATGGCATTGACGATGTCACGCTTGGACCACTTGGTGGGACGTCCCACCAAGCTTTGACCGGAATAGGACGGGAAGAGGTCGCAGACAAATTCCCACTCCTCGTCGGTCAGATCCCCATGTACCGTCCGCCATGTTGAACTCTTGTTAAGCTCTTGTGTATCCATCAGCCCACGATATGCCATAGCAGTCCACAAGTGGTGGATAACCAGTCACCTACCTGGACTCATTTAGCCCACAGGCTCTAAGAAGATATGGATCTTTGGCTTCAAGCCCATAATTGGCAAAATGTTTACTCTTCATAATGACACATGCCACAATTTTGATTTTGCTACGCTCCAGGAAAAGTTCAAAACCCCTATAGAACGCTCGTCGGAAGTCAGAGTCTAGGAATTTCATGTAAAGGTCATTATGGGCGGTTTGCGGATGGGTCATCTCTTGTGAATGAAACACGATGTCTTCGGTATCAAAATGCCGCTTCTTGAAAGTATTCAGAGAAGCAGATAACTCCCCGTCATGGTATTCCTGGTCAACAATGACTCCTGACAGTACAAAAATAGGATAAGACTTATCGATCTTTGAGAGGCTGTGATCACCAGTTTCATCAATGTATAAAACTTTCATTGTGCTGCTATTATCCCACAAACATTCAATACCAATACGATTTGCCCAACCAAGCCAGATGTAATCATCAAGAGGCGCGTACGGTGGTCGTCACTCCACCTTAGTTTTTCGTTCCTGTGAGATCTATTCACTCGCTAATGCTAGAAGAGCAGAAGCGCTGAAGTTGAAGCAATCGAGTCGGTTGCAAGAGCAACTCTTGGGTATATAAGTGCTCGCATTAAACATCCTGATCTTGCACAGATAGTTAGAAATCTATTGCGTGATCGTGAGGCTAGGAAGGGTTCAAGTGCACAAACAAGAGATTGCTGAACTACTAGAGTCGAGGTTGCCAAAGATGAAATGGATGTTGCAACTTACAGCACAAGTCTCGGTTGAGTTGTAAATCTAAGCAGCCTTACTGCCCCGACCAGTTAGTTCTTCATGCTTCTTAAGACGATCATGCCCCCAATACAAACTCGTACTTCGATTGAGAACTCGCGATATAATAATTTACTTGGTTGTGGTTGCTTGGACGCTTGTTGCAGTAATACTCGCTGGGATGGCTGGGTTCTTCTTTGATGCCAGGACTGAGCGTCGCTCGATCAAGACAACGATTGATCAGATGAGGGTGGAACTGAGATCAGAGATCACTAATGTCAAGATGGAGCTAAGAACAGACGTTCAAGCCCAGACGGCCAGAATTGATCAGACGGTTGCGAGAGTGGATCAGATGGGTCCAAGAATTGATGAAGTCGTGAAAGACATAGGCGAAATAAAAGGCGACATTAAAAACATCAAAGGACACATTGGCTTAGTCAAGACTGCCTGGTTAGCGTTACATCTAACCTGTTGGAACACTTCCCCCTGACCATATATATCGCCGGCCGATAATGTCCATTATGTAAAGTTGGGGTGTTGCCTTCCGTTGTGTCTCAAAAGCAATCTCAGCGCACGAAGCGCAAGAAATAGATTCTAGCCTTTACATCGTATCGAAAAAATGCTCATCCGTCGGCTGCAAATCCATCTATGGGAGCCTGAGGAATTATTCCGCTCGCTGGAAGAGATCCGACATAACTGGCATCGCCGAAACTAAATACTCCGCCATCGGCACCTGCTAGCCAGTACCCGAGTCCGTCTGATGTTACAGACATCCCTACAACCGGACTTGCAAGGCTAGTGTTGCCCATAGAGCCATAGAAGTGAGCATCTCCGTAAGCAAAGATTCCACCGTCAGAGGCGACAAACCAGTACCCTTTCCCATCTAAAGTTGGTGTCATTGCAATTGCTGGCTTATCAAGCTTGATATTTCCGGTTGAACCATAGAAGTTTGCATCTCCATAGGAAAATACTCCGCCGTCTGAACCGAGCAACCAATAACCCTTTCCATCAGGGGTGGCAGCCATGTTTACAATCGGGGCTCGCAAATTGAGATTGGACTGGTTAGGAGATCCATAGTCTTGGGCATCTCCTGCTGTTATGACCTGTCCTGCCGAAGTTGCAAGCCAGTATCCTTTGCCATCGGGAGTTGAAACTATCGAGACTACAAAACTAGTAGGATTTGCACTTGGGTAATATGCTTGGGCAGTTCCTAGTGCATCTACGTATCCGATCGCATTTGTAATCCAGTAACCAGTTCCACTTGGTATCACTGCCATTGAAGTTGCCGAGCCTAGATTGACTCCATCGCCATAAAATAGAGCTGAACCAAAGTTGTAAACTTCACCATCAGATCCAAGCATGTAATAACCCGGGCCAGCTCCAGGGGCAATGGTAAGAACACTTGAATCTGTAACTTCACTAGTGCCTTGAGGGGTCATTACTGATACCGCAGTTCTGCCTAGAGATGAATTACTAGGCGAACCATAGGCTGTAATAGAAGTGTCTGAGTTGACAGTAAAGCTAGAAGCAGGAGTATCTCCAAAATAGACCGCCGTGGCACCAGTAAAATTACTTCCCGTTATTGTAAATGGTCCCTGTGTGTTGTTCGTGACGATAGTGGGTGTAATTGAAGAAATTGAGGGACCATTAGCGTTGGTTTGCAAAGTTATTGCGTAACTATTTGGATATCCCGAATTGCTATAGCCTGTTCCAACCGACATACAGAAAGTTGTAGATGGACATAATAGTCCTTCTGTTTGGAACTTACCATACTGGAAAATCGGAGCTGGAGGGGACCAACTGATACCAGAGAACTGTTCCACAGTCCCAGACGCTGTGCTCGCCAGACAAAACACGTTCGACGCGCACGTCAATTGAGTAAATTGGTTCGAATCATCGATCAGAGTTGCTGCCGTCCACGAGTACCCATTGAAAGTGGCCATGAAATCAAGATAGGTCATATTTATACTGTAGCCAAAATTCGGCCAGGTGCCCGGCAAAATAATACCATTAGTTCCTATCGCCATACAATAGTTAGAAGATGTACATGAAAGTAAAGGTAGTCCTACGGAGATACCCATTGATGACGTAATAGGAAAGAAGTCTAAACCACTGACGGAATGCCATCCCGTCCCGTTGAAAACACTCGAACTATTTGAATTCACAATCACGCAGAATGTCCGACTAGTGCAGGAAAGACGACCGAACTCCGGAAGGCTGGCAGGAATCGACCAACTGATGCCGTCAAAAGTGCTCCAGGTAGTAAACCCAATTGCCATACAAAAAGTTGGACTGACGCAAGATATATTCTCTATAGATCCGATTCCAATATTCTGAGGACCCGACCATCCCGTCCCGTCGAAATCAAAAACACGGCCGGATGAATCGGCAAGAATACAAGAGGAAGGGCTACTGCACGAAATGGCACTAGGAGCATCGAATAGAGGAAAGGTTATTCCTGAGATAGGAGAAGGCGAACTCCATGTTGAGCCATTGAACTCGGAAACTGACCCATCCCTATCAGCTGTCATGCAAAAGTTCGCGTTTGCACATGAGACTAATGCAACACCTTCCCCATTTGTGTCGAAGATTACAGGAGTTGACCAACTCACGTTCGATGTGGTTGACGCTGCAACGACGGAGGTAATTGGCAGAAAGGCGAGCACCCCTACAATCAGACCAAGGATGTCAAGGTTCATAAAGTGTCGCCGATAAGCACATCGCGATCTAACTCCTAGTGGTGTCGCTCGCAAATGCATAGCGCGTTATTCAACCTCCTTCCTAAAAATTTGCCGTATGGAACTTATACAGTGTTGAACTAATCACGATCGCGTTTCCAGACGGAAACCTCGATCAACAAGAAAAAGTCCCCGACACCGTAGTGGCCCCATTGGAGGAGGTGCTTGTTCCAGAAAATGAGCCTGCTGTCCGCTTGTTCTGTAATGTCACTAAAGCGTTTGAGATATTGATCGCCAGCTTATTCTGATAGATTGAGATTACCCCTTCCCTATATGTGCCGTCTGAGGAGACTGGATCAGCTGATGAGAAACTACCAGGCAAACCTTGATGATCGACCAAAAGCCCAAAATACGGGTTTGAGTTCCGAGCTGAAGTTTCTTCGGCACTAGCTGTCGGATCGAGAGAGTTGATAACAATAATTTGTGTTCCTATAAACAATTCAAAAGAAGATGAGGAAAGTATGCATGTTCCTCCGGTGAATGATATCGTTTTGGATCCAACAGTGACTGTGGCATTTGCTTTGCCACAAAATCCATCAAGCTCGATCGCGCTGAAATAACTTGCTCCACATCGGCGAGCCGTATGCGGTCTGGTGCTTTCTTGAAAATTCAACTGTCCTTTGGCGGCACTTCCGCTGGTAGATGATAACCCCAACGTGCTTGACTTACCATGGCTACTCTCGTTCGCTTGATGTCCGTTTGTGCATGCCGTCACGACTAGCACTACCGAGGCAAGCATTAGCCTTGCCTTCAAGCTTCGTTTTCTATTTATGACGCCAGTTGGATCCCTGTGTTTCATTTCTAGCTCAGCCCAAAATCGTATAACGATAAAATACCAGTCTCCGTCACGGGTAGGCCTGGTGTGGTATCGAGACGATTTGTAGAAATCACATGAAAACTATTTCCATCCCAATAAAAGGATGGCATGTCTGGACCATAGCCACATCCGCCTGATGATGTTAATGGGAATTGGTTATTATTATTCACTATATAATCGAAAGTACCAGGGATTGATGGATCGGGAGTCCCGCGGATGCCCCTAGTTGATTGCGCCAACAGCACCTGGATACGATCTCCAAGGTTGCACGCCCAGGCCGTGTCTGTAGTCGCCTCGAAGACCATATATACATTATTCGGGTCCGTAGATTCTGCAGCATACTCCAGGCGACCCGGTCCACCTTGGAACTCAGTATCTATCAATGGGCCTGCTGGTGCCGTCCTAATTAAAGTTGCCCAGTTCGCATCTGGTGTAACGGGTGTTTGAACGCTTGAAATATCACAAGGATCCCCCGTAACAGATTGATTATTTATAGCGCAACCTGGTTCAACCATATCGCTTGGAACTGCTGTATCCCATTCATAGGACGTCATGACGTAAAACCCATCTCCTCGGTTCCCGTTACCATTTACTCCATTATAAAGTTCGAAGGTAACAACGATTCCATCGACAACATCGCATACTCCTGTAGTCGTGGTCGAGTTCGATGCACAAGAAGATGGGTTTGGATTTGCATCCACGTGGATTGTCGGTACACTTAACCCTAGGTTTTGTGACAAGTTCTCATTTGGATTGATCAAAGGATAGTCCATTAACCGACGAAAATTAGTCCACGTGTATCCACCATCAGTACTATCCGCCATCCCGATAAAATCATTGTCGTATTGGCCCGTAACTGGGTCGATGTTGTTTCCGCACTCAGCTTGCGCTACTGGGGATCCGACATAGCATGATGCTCCAACGCCAGGTTGACCATTACATGTGGACAGGCCCACACATCCTGCGTTGTATGGGCTTCCTTCATATACCATTGATATCCTAGCTGGATCAGTTGGATCGACAATTACACTCGGCGCGAATATCCCCCAGCCTCCTCTTGCATAGTCGCTCGGAGTCGGAGTTCCAAAGCCTGTGCAATTTGTGTCTCCAAAATCAAAACCCTGGGGTGACTGATCGATCGCACTGAGTCCCATTTGCGTATACCCAACCGCTACTGGGCTGGAATACGCAAGTTCACCCAGAGCCTGGGCCGAGGTTGAAGTAGTATAAGAAAATTGATCCGAAGGAGAGGCTGGAGTAGCTCTGTACAGCGGATCTCCTGAAGGAAGTATCGGACATGATTGCTGTGGTTCTACGACTAGTTGAGCTGGCTGACCAGCAAAACAGCTCACACTGGCTAATTGACTCGTTGTACATCCGTTAGTTGGATTGACGCCTGCCACAATAAGGGCAATGCCGAAATCAATGTCACTTCCTCCTGTTGGGACTGGTCTATTTATAGGATATCGCTCAAGTAAGCGAGCTTGACCTTGATATTGGAAGACATCAGCATCGGTATGAAGTCCGTCAACCGTGCATCCAGAGGGTATAGGAAGAACGAAGCACGCGGCACCTGGACCGATAAAATTTGGAATGGCACTTGATGGATTTGCAACTGCGGGGGTCCCATTGAATGTATCAGATAGAGCACTTGTTGCAGGAAGGGTAATGGTGCATCCAGAAAGCAAGTAAGAGATTCCTACAAATGCAACTATCCCCGCAATTTTCTTGCCCTTTTGTTTTACTCGCATGATGCACCATTATGGCTAGAAGTATTAACAACGTGGTCAGTGCAACTAGTCGGCACACTGAGAAGCCAAGTTATTGCCTGACTGGTTTGACTTGTGTTCCCATTCGACCCACCGAAGAGGATTATCTTATCAATCTGGTCGAGATAGGCTGCCGAAGATCCTCTCACTCCTGGTAAGTCAGCTAAACTCACTTGAGTCCAATCAGAGCCTGTCCACTCCCACAGGTCTCCAACGGCCCCTATATTGGTTTGCCCCCCAATAAGAAATGCGACTCTCGAATTTGCCCCGTCTGAAACCACCCTTGGTTCGCTAGCAACTGCTGATGAAAAACGTGCTGAAGGACTATTTTGGGGATGAAGTTGCTTCCAGTCTTGGCCATCCCACAACCAAGTGTCTCCCAGAGCTTTGCCAGAAGAAGACTCTCCCCCAAAGAGAAGTGCGGGCTTACCCGAATTTGACGAATCGTTGTTGGTATGGATTGAGTGGACATCCGAAATTGAAAATATTGAAGCGTTATATCTAGCTGAAGGAACATTATTAGGCTGTTGTTGCTTCCAGTCTTGGCCATCCCACAACCAAGTGTCTCCCAGAGCTTTGCCAGAAGAAGACTCTCCCCCAAAGAGAAGAATCCGTCCTCCACCAAGGTAAGCCATTGATGCTCCAAAACGAGCTGGAGGAGAGTGTAGAGGATTCATTTGAGTCCAAGTTTTCGAAGAGGCATCAAATGTCCACGTATCGGATAAAGCAACTCCAGCTCCTGATTCGCCTCCAAATAGCAGATCGCTACCAGAACCATCTTTTGACATCGATGCTAAATAGCGTGGGGATGGACTTATGACCGGACTAATATCAGACCACCCTGTTCCGTCAAAAATCCAAGTGTCTCCGAGTGCCAATCCCACCGAGGACTGACCTCCAAATAGCAGAAATTCGACTGGCCTTTTGTTGTTATGAGTTTTCTCGTGACCTTGGCCTGAATCACTATTTCTACGTTCAACAAATGTTGCAGATGCTGCGTTGTCGCGCGCTTGCGGAGAAAGACCAACCTGTGACCAATGCCCGTCAAAGGTCCAAGAGTCTTGGACCTGATTGGTGGTAGGCATGGTCATTTGGGCAGTTGGAGTAATCCCAAACTGAGTTAACGGGGCGATCGTCTGGGCAAGACTATGTAATAGGCTCGATGCGTTTCCACTAAAGCCAGAAAATAGAAAGATCGTGTTGTGATTTGCGTCATAGGCTGATTCGGTTGCCATTCGCCCTGGAGGATTCAACGGAGGATCGGCTATCAGTGTCCAAACATCACTTCTTGCGGCGTAACTCCAAGTATCTGAAAACGGGCTCGACCCAAGTAGGTTTGGTGCTCCTCCAAACAAAATGTCAGTCTTGAGTGAGGAGTCATAGGAAAATGTCGCTATTGCTCTTCCAGGTGGAGACGATGAAGGAAACTTCTGTGTCCAATTTCCATTCTTCCACACCCATGTGTCGTTGAGAGTAGAACCATAGTTAGTACCTCCGAAGAGGATCACAGAGTTGACCGTTGTGTCGTAAGTCATCGATGCACCTATACGAGGGGTCGGACTCGATACTGGCAATTGTTCAATCCAATTAGCTCCATTGAAAACCCAAGTATCACCTAGTAATTGAAATAGATTACCCGCAGTGCTTAGTCCACCAAACAACACTACGTCGCCTGATGCTGTATCATAACTCATTGAACCAGCGAATCTCGCAGGTGGATTCATAGATGTCTTTAACTCAGTCCAGGTTGATCCGTTAAAACTCCACGTATCGGTTAGTGGTGCTAACGCTCCATTTGAAGCAATACCAGAACCGCCAAAAAGGATCAACGACTTTGTAAGCTGATCCCACACCATTGAGCCACCAGCACGCGCTTCAGGGCTATTTGGCGGGTTGAGTTCAGACCATGAGTTTCCGTTCCAACTCCAAGTATCTGCAAGTGGATGAAGCTCGCCATCTGCTTCTTGATAGGCACCTCCGAATAGGACTATCTCACCCAAGGAAGGGTCGTAAGTCATTGCAGAAAAAATACGAGAGTCTGGCAAGGTCAGTGGCGCAGCAGGTTGCCAACCTAGATTTGAGAATGTGAACTGATCAGATGAATTGCTCGGCGAAGTACCTCCTTCAGCCGAAACCGAAATATCTACCATCCCTGTTCCCGGTGGGGTTATCGCTGTTATCGATGTGTCTGAATTAACGGTAAAGCTAGGAGCACTGACAGTACCGAAGAAAATGGCTGTAACTCCCACGAAATTCTCTCCATTAATAGTTACGGTACTACCTCCGATACTTGGTCCTTGATTTGGTGTAACTGAAGTTATATAAGGAGCGCCGACATAGGTAAAGGAATCTGAAGGTACCGGAGTGGAAATAATGCCAGCCGTAGCAACTTCGATAGCAACCGTGCCCGTCCCTGGAGGCATCGTAATCGAAATAGTTGCCGTAGACGAACGAGTAAAACTGTTTACGACAACGGAATTGACATAAATTGATGACGCGTTATTTAGATTATTGCCTGAGATCGTCACAATTGTTCCACCAGTTGCTGGACCGGAATTTGGGGTTATAGCACTTATAGTTGCTAGCGACAGGTATTGGAAATAGTCAACCGAACTAGGCCCGCTTACACCGCCAGGGGTTGTCACGCTAACATCAACAGATCCGGTGCCAGGCGGTGATATGGCTGAAATTTGCGTATCTGAGACAACACTAAAGCTGGTGGCGCCGATGGTCCCAAAGTCAACTGAGGTGGCTCCAGTAAAGCCGGTGCCTGTAATTGTGACTGTTGTGCCTCCGCTTGTGGGACCAGTTGTCGGTGAAATGCTGGTGATAGTTGGGGCGGCCTGGTAGGTAAACTTATCGCCTGGCGATGTTGCGCTTATTCCATTGGGTGTTGTGACAGTTACATCAACAGTTGACGTGCCAGGCGGTGATATGGCTGAAACTTGAGTATCTGAGACAACACTAAAACTGGTTGCGCC
>JAJZLS010000047.1 GCA_021803345.1 Actinomycetes bacterium | reverse complement strand
GTGTGAAGCATCCTTTCCCAAATGTACGCTTCGACGCTCGTACTCAAGGCAGGAGCCCAGTGCGGTAGTCCCGCACGCTGGGATCTGTGCGGGGGGCCGCTCGAAAGGGTGGTCCCTACCGCAATCACTGGTAGGGGCCCTGACCTTAGGATCATCACTTCCAAACTTGATAAGGTACTTTGGGATCGGAGCTCCTTGGCAAATTGTGATCCTTAGTAGCTCAGGACTCGCATTGTGTGGATCGGCAATCGTGGGTCTATTACTACCTACTCGTCCCAATATTCCGCAGAACACCGTCACCAGCATTTCGTTTGCGCATTTTCGGTCAGTTACAAAAAATAAGCTGGCGATGCTTGCCAACTATGGATACTTTGGCCACATGTGGGAATTGTATGCAATGTGGACGTGGTTCCCAACTTTCATCTACGGCAGTTTAATTGCTTCTGGCCATCGCATTCAAGCTGGTAGCGATTCAGCGCTAATTGGCTTCTTGACCATAGGCGTCACAGGTGCAATTGGGTCAGTATTGGGAGGACAGTTGGGTGACAAAATAGGGCGTACAGTTCTGGCAAGCTTTGCTATGGCCATCAGTGGACTCTGCGCAATATTTATCGGATTGGCATATGGCGGGTCGATCTGGATTATTGTCGTTCTGGGAACGCTATGGGGATTTTCCGTAATCGCAGACTCTGCACAATTCACCGCGGCTGTCACTGAACTCACTGCACCGGAGCATCTAGGAACTGCTGTCACATTTCAAACCGCATTAGGTTTCTTCATTACAGCAGTTTCAATCAATCTAGTCGCTGTCTTCAAGGACTTAGTGGGTTGGCATTGGGCATTTACCCTACTGAGCATAGGGCCATTCTTAGGGGTCTATTCAATGCTTCGTCTCCGCATTCAACTTGGGTCTCATGGCATAGCCGATGGCTTAAAATGAGTGAAGACTCCCGACAAAAATGTCGTCTTTCTCGCTGAATAGACATGACACCTCTCAATTTATTTTGTAACCAGTCATCATCCCTGGGCCATGTTGGCAAACTTGGTGAATGAATCCAAAAAGGCTAAGTGAGCTGTCCCGGTCGGTCCCGACCTGTGCTTTGCGACAATCAGCTCAGCGGTTCCCCGGTCAGAAGACTCCGCCTTATAGACCTCGTCTCTATAGATAAACAGCACCACGTCGGCATCCTGTTCAAGCGATCCGGACTCTCTAAGATCAGAAAGAGCTGGCCGCTTGTCGGCCCGCATTTCAAGATTTCGTGAAAGCTGAGAAAGCGCCAGAACTGGAACATCGAGCTCCCTGGCCAGGATCTTTAGACCTCTGGAAATTTCAGATACTTCTACCTGCCTGGATTCTGCGCCCATTCTTCCAGACATCAACTGCAGATAGTCCACCACCACCAGGCCTAATCCTTCACGGGCCTTTAGTCTTCGTGACTTGGCTCTGATATCCATTACGTTCACATTGGGATTGTCGTCGATATATATCGGGGCATCAGCTAATCTTCCAATGGCATGGGATATCTTTTCCCAGTCCCTCTCGAGCAGCTTTCCATTGCGCATGCGGGTCGAATCTATCTGTGCTTCAGAAGACAGAAGGCGCTGCACCAGTTCCTTGCGACTCATTTCCAAAGAAAACAGAAGCACTGGAACCTTTTGCTTCATGGCCACATTGGCAGCAACGCCAAGAGCAAAGGCGGTTTTACCCATTCCAGGACGTGCACCCACAATCACCAGGTTCGAAGCATGCAGGCCGGAAAGCAGGTTATCCAGGTCGGTGTATCCGGTTGGAATGCCTGTAACCGCCTCTGAACGCGCATAAAGGGCTTCCAGATCATCGAGCGCATTTCCCAGCACCTCTTTGATATGTGCCATCGTTTCACTCTGTCGCTTCTGGGCTACATCAAAGATAAGTGCTTCAGCCCAGTCAATCACCTGAACCACATCATCCGGAACTTCATAAGCTTTTTCGGCGATGTCGTTGGCAGCTTTGATCAGGCGCCTGAGCAAGGAGTATTCGACCACGATCTCGGCATAGCTAAAAGCATTCCCAATAGCAGGAGTATCTGCCTGAAGCTTTAACAGCTGAGCCACGCCCCCTACTTCTTCGAGCAGGTTTTTCCTCTTCAATTCCTCGGCGATAGTTACGCTATCAGCAGGATCACCTTTGGCAAAAACTGATGTTAGAGCGTCAAAGATGTATTGATGAGACGGCTTATAAAAATCTGTTGATTGGCAGATCTCAATTGCATCAGCAATAGCATCCTTCGACAGAAGCATTGCCCCGAGTAGCGACTCCTCCGCTTCCAGATTATGAGGCGTCGCACGCTGAAGGACTTCCTTAGTTTTTCTTGTGCTCTTTCCAGATATCTGCGTCATTTACCAGTCCAAAATAGAGTGGGGCCGCCCTATCATAGGCGATGGGGGCCCCAAATAAAATAGAAATGTTGAAAAGCTGAAAGGCTATTTCACCAACAATTATTTACTCTACTCCAACGACTTCAACGTTTATCATGGCATTGACGTCAGAGTGCAACTTCACCTTAACCTGGTGAGTTCCCGTAGTCTTTATGTGATCATCCATCTCAATCTGGCGACGCTCAATGGTCGGTCCGCCAGCACTTGAAATCGCTTCCACAATGTCGTGCTCGGCTACAGAACCAAATAATTTGCCCTCATGAGCTCGGGCCTCTATCTTTAGCGACAGAGCTTCCAGTGCTGAAGCCAACTCGGAAGCTGTACCCCTCAACTTGGCCTCTCGAACATCACGAGACCTGCGCATCGCCTCTGCCTGATGAACAACTCCATCAGTGGCAATGATTGCCTGGCCCTTGGGGAGCAAAAAGTTTCTTGCATAGCCATCGGCGACATCTACGATATCTCCCCGTTTTCCAAGACCCTGCCTATCAGCACGAAGAACCACCTTCATTACTCTGACTCCTCCTGTAGCGATTCGACATCATCGATCTCGTCATCGTCGACTTCCAAATCGTTGAAGGAACTCTCAATGCTCAGCTCTTCGAAATCCTGATTCGGGTCTAAGTAACTCTCTTCGTTTTCCGCAACAGCTGCACTTCTGGAACTCGTTCGACCAGTGCTTGATCTCTCAGCTACAGTCCGCTGTGTATAAGGCAAAAGCGCCAACTCTCTTGCAGTTTTGATAGCTATCGCAACAGCACGCTGATGCTGGGAACAATTTCCCGAGACACGCCTTGCCCTAATCTTTCCCCGATCGGACATATATTTGCGCAATACGTCGACATCTTTGTATCCGATGGAATCTACCTTTTTGGCACAAAAGATGCAAACTTTCTTCTTGCCACCCTTACGGACGACCTCCTTGGCCATCTTTTTGCTGCCGGAGCGGTCTCTATCTCTGTCGTTATTTCTTGCCATAATTTAAAATGGTTCCTCTTCATATGTGTAAGCAGCAGGGGATACATCTCCTGGTGGAGGCGGGGTAACTGGAACTTCTCCAGTATCCATCGACAATCCCCTGCGTTCATTTCGAACAATTTGAGCAGTGGCCCATCTAAGTGATGGACCTATTTCATCTGCGATTATCTCAACTTTTGATCGCTTTTCGCCGTCTTGAGTTTCCCAGTTACGTTGCTCTAAACGGCCAGTGACTATTACTCTGGCACCTTTTGTCAAGCTTTCACTTGCATTTTCTGCCATCTCTCGCCAGCACACCACATCAAAAAAAGATGTAGCCTCTTCCCATTGCTGATTCTGGCGGTTCTGCCACCGTCTGTTCACTGCGATACCGAATGTTGCAGTAGCTTGACCAGAAGGGGTAAAGCGCAATTCGGGGTCTCGAGTTACATTTCCTACGATTGTTATGGTGTTTCCGTTTGACATACCTGACTCCCTAGAGTTCTTGGGAAAACGGCCAAAGGCCCTTTTAGGCTACCGACTCCGAAGCAGTGCCGTTCGATACAGCACTTTTCTTGCTCGAAGCTTCGGGGGTGCGAAGAATTTTGTATCGAAGTATCTCATCGGTGATGGAAAGAACTCTGTCAAGTTCAGCTACAACTACTGGTTCTGCATCTATTTCAACCAGAGCGTAATATCCTTCCCATCTATTTTTTAGTTCATAAGCGAAACGCTTGCGTCCCCATTTATCGACTCTTCCAACCAAACCGCCCTGATTTTTTACAAGGTCTACAGATTTGTCGATGGTAGCCTGGATGGCTTCCTCGTCTATGCCGGAGTCGATAATCAATACGACTTCATAAGGCCGATTCATACGGCTTACATCCTCCCTACGGACCCTCCATTAGAGGGGCTCTGGACTTTCCAGAGCAGGCTAGGTTTAATTTCCTGTGCGCGCAAAGCAGTCACAGATCATTTCCACCAAATACAATAGTCGGATGCCGCCGGGTGTGGATGCATTAGTTAAATATCGGAACTTATACAGTCCTTTGATTTTCCAGTGATTCCCAGGCCAAAAACTTAAAAAGTAAAATCGCTGAATTCGACCTGATTTACTTGGTAGGTCTCTTCGGCACTGGGAAATTGTCTCATCTTGACGTCATGAACATAGCTCTCAATTGCTTTGACCGATTCCTCCGCCAGGTTGGCGTAGCGTCTTACAAACTTTGGCTTATGTCCAAATGAAAGTCCGAGTGCATCGTGGAATACCAATACTTGGCCATCGCAGTCTAACCCGGCTCCAATACCAATGGTGGGGATGCTTAGCACCTTTGTTGCCACCTGAGCCACCACTTGAGGAATAGCTTCAAGTACAATCGAAAATACTCCAGCATTCTGCAACTCGACCGCGTCTTCCAGCATCCGCTTTGCAGCCTCCTTGGTTTTGGCCTGCACCGAATACCCACCGAACGCATGAACCGACTGCGGAGTGAGGCCAAGATGACCCATCACCGGGATCTCGCTGTCCACCAGTGCCTTAACTGCCTCCAGCCTGCTTCTCCCACCTTCCAGCTTGACTGCTTCAGCACCAGAGCGAATCAGCTTTGCTCCGTTTATCACTGCGTCGACCGGTCCAGTATGATACGACATCCAGGGCATGTCAGTTACGATCAGAGCTCTTGGTTTAGTTCGGGCGACTGCGGCGCTATGGTATGCCATATCCTCGACGGTCACCGACAACGTATCATCGTAGCCGAGTACAACCATGGCCAGGGAATCACCGACCAAAATCACATCCACGCCTGAAGCATCAGCTATTCGTGCACCCGGTGCGTCATAGGCAGTAATCATTGCTATTGGCGGCTGGCCCGAACTCACCTTCTGGGCCCGAATCTGCGGAACAGAGACTTTTTCACCCGACATAATAATCCTCCAACGTCCCGCGCACACAGGCTACAGGCGTCAAGAGCATCCTATCAATTTTCAAGAATTAAATACAGTCCTGAAATGAAACTCCTAAAACCTTCTAACCAGATGATTCCAATGGCACTCTGGGCACACTTCGACCACATAGCATGTGAATTCATCGAAATTGGCACGAAGCTTGGCTAACTCATCCGAGCCGGCAATGCAGCGTCCATGCGCCGGAAGCTTTGGCCCAAATGCATAAGAAATATGAACGATGTCACCTACCTGGCATACTTCACACACTTCACCAGAAGGAACCCCCACAGCTTTTGCAGCCCTAATGAGATCCGGATGGGCGTCACAGAGGTCAGACTTGGCAATCTGACCAGCCTTGAACTCCCTCAGGATAGCCCTCTTAGCAAGAAGATATTCTACGCTGGCGTACTCGCCAGTTGAAGTTCCAGTTCTTGAAGATGCTCCACTCATTACGTACACGGTATAAGGATTTCACCGAAACTGACAAGAGAATTTTCAATTTATCGATATTTAAGTATTCTTGTTACCTCAACAATTGATAGTTTCTCGATATATCGATACGATATAACAAATCGCAATATATACTTATAGAAAAGAGAAGTATTGAACGCGAACTCCGCTAATTCAATTTCCGGCAAGTAAAAAGAAAAATTATGGCATCTGCATCAAACTCATTGGAACTGGTAGTGCTGGGACTGCTTAAAGAGCAGGACATGCACGGCTATGAACTCAAAAAACGAATCACTGAGTCGTTTGAACCAATAATGCGGGTGTCTTGGGGATCGCTTTATCCAGCTCTTGCGAGGCTTGAATCCAAAGGTGCTGTGAAAGCAGTTGAAGCTAGGCCTCTTATGTCATCAATTCCAATGACTGGCTCGCTTGGTGGCGAAAGAGCGGCATTCCGGGGGGCAATCGAAAACTCACGGGGTTCCAGAAACAAGAAGGTATACGGGATAACCGATTTCGGTAGCTCGCTCTTTTTTGAACTTTTAAATAACGATTACGCTAACGACGAAAAGAGCTTTTCAGTTCGGCTTGCATTTGCTAAGCATCTTGATCCTGAAATGCGCCTCAAGATGCTCAAAGACCGCAGAGACCGGATTCTGACCGGATTCAAATCCTCCGGCAGAACCTCCGAGAAAAAGCGCTACGCTCTCGAACCCTATGTGGAACTGATCTTGGAGCACTTCAGGTCGACAAGCTCCTCTGACCTGGCCTGGATCGAAAGCCTGATCGAAAAAGAAGAAGAGCTGATCCATAATTCGAAAACAGACGTAACGATCTCTACTGAGGTCGACAACCAATTATCACAATAAGAAAGGTGACTTTCAGATGAGTAAAATTAGAGTAGCTATTGCAGGGGTTGGCAACTGTGCAAGTTCTTTGGTCCAAGGTATCGAGTACTACAGGAATGCTGATCCAACTGAGTCGGTACCAGGTTTGATGCACGTTGTTCTGGGCGATTATCATGTAGGTGATTTGGAAGTCGTCCAGGCATTCGATGTCGATGCCACAAAAGTCGGTACAGACCTGAGCAAAGCTATCTTTTCTGGGCAGAACAACACCATCAAGTTTGCAAATGTTGATCACCTGGGAGTGACTGTACTCAGAGGACCTACTCTTGATGGTCTGGGAAAATACTACAGAATGACCATAGAAGAGTCTCCTGAGTCTCCTGTCGATGTCACCAAAGCGCTTAAAGATGCCAAGGTGGATGTACTGGTTAGCTATCTCCCGGTAGGATCGGAGGAAGCTCAAAAATTTTACGCCCAGGCCTGCATCGATGCCAAAGTAGCTTTCGTCAATGCAATTCCAGTCTTTATTGCGTCAGATCCAGTGTGGGCGAAAAAATTCACTGATGCCGGCGTCCCGATCGTCGGTGACGACATCAAAAGCCAGGTCGGAGCCACCATAGTCCACCGGGTATTGGCACGTCTATTTGAAGACCGGGGACTGGTGCTTGATCGCACCTATCAGTTGAATGTCGGCGGGAACATGGACTTCAAGAACATGCTGGAAAGAGAGCGATTGGAATCCAAGAAGATTTCAAAGACCCAGGCCGTGACTTCCCAGATTGACAATGGGATCGAATCCAGCAATGTCCACATCGGACCATCGGATCACGTCTCGTGGCTTGAGGACCGCAAATGGGCATACATCCGGCTTGAAGGCCGCAATTTTGGTGATGTTCCCCTGAATATTGAGTTAAAACTTGAAGTTTGGGACTCTCCCAACTCTGCAGGGGTTATTATCGATGCACTGAGGTGTGCGAAGATTGCTCTTGACAAAGGCATTGGCGGTCCGCTTCTTGGGCCTTCAGCATATTTTATGAAGTCTCCGCCGGTTCAGTACCGCGACCAGGTCGCACAAGAAATGGTGAATGCCTTTGCATCAAAGGACTAAAGGGGTCAGTTGGAATCGGTCGATTATCTTACGCATGAGGTACTTCGCCTAGCCGGCAATGTGAGGGGCAAGAGAGTTCTTGAGCTTGGATATGCCAACGAGGCTCTCTCTTCCTCCTTTGTCGCTCAAGGTGCTACCCCAATTTTGATCGAGGAATCTAAACAGCGATTTGTCGAAATTAAGCGCTTTCAGGAACAGAGCGAGCTAAAATTCGAAATTCGCCACAATGAACTTGCTGACTTGGCCTTTTGTCCGGCAGAATCCATCGACCTCGCCATAAGTGCAATATCTTTTTGCGGAGCAAAAGACATTGCCAGGGTGTTCAGGCAGTTGCAAAGGGTACTCAAAGATCAGGGACTTTTAGTATTTGGAATCCTTCACCCCCTGGCGCTACATTTCAGCTCAGACCCCTCTGTTGGGGGAAACCTAGGCTACGGAAGCAAGGAAATGATAGATGGTTCAAGCCTGAATGGAACCTTTCCATTTCCGCTTCCTGAAAAAGTAACCATACCCACTTTTTCGGAAACGTTCTCGTTACTAAAGCGGTCCGGATTCTCCGTCGATCAGATCCTCGAACTGCCACTGGCCGAAAACCTGGCGAAACACCCTGAGATAATGCTGATAAAAGCCCACAAATAACTCTCAGGTTCAAAGACTCGCTCCAGTGTCACTCATCGGGATAGCTTTGATTTCTCGCTTCCCACCAGGACTTCAATCTGGCAATAATTTCCTCACGACCCAAGATTCCTTCTTCCAGACGTATCTCAAGAAGGTAATCAAGGGCTTCACCCACCGTGCGGGAAGGCGGGATATCAAGCAAATTCATTACCTCAGAACCATCAATCTCGGGGCGAATGGAGTTCAGTTCCTCCTGCTCCCTGAGTTGTGCGATACGCACTTTCAGTTCTGACATTCTGTCCCTAAGCGCCTTAACTTTGTTCTGGTTCCTGGTCGTCGAATCACACAAAGTCAACTCATTCAGCTTTTCAAGTAACGGTCCGGCGTCTCTAACATATCGCCTGACCGCACTGTCGCTCCAGCCGGACTGATAGGTATGGAACCTTAAATGCAGAAAGACCAGGCTCGCAACCTCATCTATATCCTGAGCCGAGTATTTCAAGGCGGTCATCCTTTTGCGGGTCATCTTGGCCCCTACCGCGTCATGATGATAAAAGGTCACCCCATCCGGAGTTATCTGCTTGGTCCGCGGCTTTCCAACATCATGAAACAGTGCAGCCAACCTAAGTATGCGATCGGGAGAGGCTTTTTCAACTACCGCAATGGTATGGGCTAACACATCCTTGTGCCTATGTATTGGATCCTGTTCCAGCTCAAGCGCAGGCAATTCGGGAATGAATTCTTCAGCCAGTCCAGTCTTTACTAAAAATTCGAGCCCGGTTTTGGGATGAGGAAGAACCATCAGTTTGTCAAATTCATCGCGAATTCTCTCGGCTGAGACAATTGAGAGTCGATTGTGCATCTGTGAAATTGCATTTATAATTTCGCTGTCTGGAGTCAGATCCAACTTGGCTATGAATCTGGCAGCACGAAGCATTCTGAGTGGATCTTCAGAGAAAGAGATCTCCGGAGACAATGGAGTGACCAGCCTGCGGTTAGCCAAATCCTCTAGACCCCCAAAGGGATCTATCATTCTTGGAGGGCCGTCGTCAAGAGATAGAGCCATGGCATTAATAGTGAAGTCCCTCCTGGAAAGGTCCATCTCGATGTCGTCGGTATAAGTTACCCTGGGTTTGCGGGAATCCTGATGATATACCTCCGCACGGTGAGTTGTGACCTCAAATTTATGCCCTGACAGATATACCCCTATTGTCCCAAAACGCTTCCCTTGTAACCAAATTGACTCAGTCTTGCCTCTAAGAAGAGACTCTATTTCATCTGGAAGTGCATCGGTGGTGAAATCCAAATCAAAGCCAGGATCATCGGTGTCACTATTATCCAGCACAGTGTCGTCGAGAAACAGGTCTCTAACCGCCCCTCCCACCAGATAAAGCTTCTTTCCATTCTCTCTAAATATGTCGGAAAGTGGCTTTGCAATCTCGATCACACGATTTATACGGGAATTGGTCACGATATCTCCAGACCGGGTTCGAAATTAATTCGGGGCCCATCACCAATTATGTGATTATTTTGAAGCCAAACTCTCGACAGTCTTTGTTCGAGCCGGGTGAAGAAAAGTTGATGAAAAATCATGACCTAGAAATCCTAGTCTTCAACCCTTAGGCGCCTAGCATCTTTGGCGTAGCGTCAGATATAATTTGCAAAAGGTAATACCAAAACGTTTTTGTTTGGACTTTCAGCAAATTCTTAGTAGGATAATCTGATCGGGGGGTTCTGCGCCAATTTAGCAGAAAAGCCAGTCACGCTATTCATTTGGGGCTCTCGAATCAGCCTAGTTATCTCACTCTGTCTTATGCAATGGGCAGGTATGAAGAATTGATTAGTTAATAGAACAGGTAAGTGAAAGAGGTGGGCTTAGCCAGTGAGCAATGAGACAAACGAGAAAGTCGGCGAAGATCATTCAGATGATTCAGCTTCGCTTCCCAGTACAACCTTGAACAAAGATGACGACCAAATCAACCAGGGAAAGGGGTGGCGGCCAGGAGATCGCCTCCAAGTGGCGGTGGTATCTTTTTCACACACCATACAGCATGGATACGTAGCAGCGCTAGGAGTGGCCTATCCGTTTGTACTCGCTGACTTCCATGTTTCATATGCAGTTCTTGGAATAATTCTGGGAGCGGCAGGAATTGTTGGGGGATTGCTTCAAGGTTTGGCCGCTGTTGTGAAGAAGTACTCAACCAAGGTGCTCCTCGGAAGTCAAAACCTGGGAATGGCGCTTGCCCTTGTTATTGCCGCCATTGCACCAGGATTTGTTGTCTTTGGGGCGGCAAGAATATTCGGTACCCTGGTTAGCTGGCCACAACACCCGGTTGGCAGTGCTCACCTGACTGAACGAGTTCCCCATCGAAAAGGTTTTGTGCTGGCAATGCACACTACCGGGGGCAATCTGGGGACTCTCCTCACTCCGCTGATAACCTCGATAATAATTGCCTATTACGGCTGGAGACCAGCTCTTTTAACCATCGCAGCACTAACTGCCGTGGCATCGCTACTTACCTGGACATCAGTGCATGAACCAGGTCATATATCAAAGAGAGACCAGGCAAAAGTTGACCTGGGAACTAAAACCGCACCCGAACCAACGCCGGCTGTTAAAAAAGAAGATGGATCTTTAATCCAGGCACTTCGCAGAAGAGAAGCCAAAGCAGTTCTAGGGGCCGGAATGATATCCGGCGCAGGACGAGGACTAGGAGTGCTAGCTGTTTATATTCCCGCATATCTCCGAACTGGCCTCCACATGTCTGCACTTACCATAGGGGTGCTTGTAACCATGGTCAGTATCGGAGCGCTAGCAGGTCCTGGCGTGGGAGGACAACTTTCTGACAAATTAGGACGGCGTCCTGTATTGCTTTCCCTATACGTCCTTGGAGCTGCAGCCCTTGTCAGCTTTGTAATGGTTGGATCAAATCCAGTAATAGTAGGTGCGATGGGATTTTTTGTCGGAGTGTTTAGTTACTCAGAACAGCCACTTCGACAGGCGCTATTTTCTGATGTGATGCACGGGGTAGATGCTAGAAAGGTATTTGGAGCCTACTTCGCAATTTCACAGTCAGTAGGCGCTCTTTGGATCACTGCGCTCGGAATTTTAATTACTGAAGTCGGATTCAAATCGGCCTTTTTCACCATGGCCGGATCGTTCATTGTTGCAGCGATAATAATCGGACTCTTCGCCAAAGAGAAAATCGCTCCCACTGTTTCGGGAGCATAGGTAGCATTAATTTGAATAAGTTATGAGCTATGGCCAACACAGTCGACCATAGCCGAAGGGAATTAGGCAATGACAGCTTCAGATCTACAACCCGAGTGGGCAATCGAACACTTCAATCCTTGGGACAGCAGAATCACGTATCAAAATATCTGGCCATTTTATAAAGCGATGAGAGACGCCGCGCCAGCTGTTTACAGCGATACATATGGTGGATTCTGGTCAATTACCCGCTATAGCGATGTCCGTGATTCCGCCCGTAATCACAGAGTATTTTCCTCTGCAGGCGGAACCACTATAGGCAAGCGTAACGATCCTACAAAAAACCAGTCTGCTGCTCCAAAAGCACCTATTGAATTTGATCCCCCGGATCACACCAGATTCAGAAAAGCCCTCCAGGTTCCATTTCTGCCTAAGCGAATGCCGGATTTCGTAAGTGATATACGTGAAAGCGTAAATCAGCTGCTCGATAAGATCGCCCTACAGGGTGAATTTGATATCGTAAACGATCTTGCTGAGCACGTTCCCCAGGAAGTCGTTTCTAGAATTCTGGGATTTGATGAAGAGACTCGTGCTAAAAACAGGGCTTTGGTGCTCAGAGTGGTCACTGCAGATTTTGCCACCAGAGATCAGGCTTGGATCGACTTTCAATCATTTTTGAGAGAGGAGATTGGAAAAAGGCAGTCCCGCCCGGGCGACGATTTCATGAGCCATCTGTGTAATGATGAGTTCGACGATTCCAAATTCAGCGAGCCTGAATTGGTTGGAATGCTCGGGGCCCTGGCACTTGCAGGCCACCATACTTCGATAAACGCCATTTCCTCCATGCTAAGAAGAATGTGCAATGAGAATGTCAGAAGCGCGTATTTCAAAGATAAGAGCATAAGTGGAAAAATCATCGAAGAAACCCTTCGAATCGACCCTCCAGTTCATCTGGAAGCCCGTACCACTACAGAGGCAATAGATCTTGGCGGAGTAACAATACCTGCTAATGCATCGGTGGCCTTAATCTACGCTTCCGCTAACCACGACGAAAGACAGTTTGAGGATCCTGAAAACTTTAATTTCGATCGGTCTTCAAATCAGCATTTAGCATTCGGCCATGGTATTCACAGCTGCTTCGGAATGCACCTGGCCAGACTGGAAATGTCAATAGTCCTTGAAGAAACTTTGAACAGGTTTCCCACCTTCCAACTTTTGGGAGAGCCAAAAGACTCCGGGATGACTTATGGGCACCATATGGGTTGGGAATCGATAATTGCCTCCGTGGAGTGAACCTTATTAAGGGAACCTGGTTAACAGTCCTATTAGGTAGTCAACTATAAGTGGTGACACCTGCCGAGCTTAGGCGCATATCTCACTAGCTCAGTTGAGATGGTGTTTTATAAAACTCAGTATCGAAATGTGCTTTTCGGTGTCTCTTTGCATGATCTGGACGATCAAATCCCAAAGCGTTACATCTTTGGCTTCCTTTACCATCTTGTGCAAATCCTTGAGAGCGGCAAGATCGCTTTCTTCGTACTCCAGTGACTTATCAGTGAGTTCCCTGATTCTTGCGGGATCTACCTTGTAAAAATCCATGGCCGGAACTTTATTGCCACTTGTGGTCCAGTTCAAACCGTGTTGCAAAGAAGCGGCAAACTCACTAAACATTCGGTGGTGGCGCTTCTCGTCTTCTACAATCAATCCCACCAAATAAGCAAGAGCATCAGATTCGGTGCCCTCTGTAGCTTCGATATAGCTTTCGAGCAAACCCTGTTCTGCTTGGGCATGCTGATTGACGTGGTCATACAGCTCCTCGACCCAAGTTCTTGAACTATCAGTCATTGTTGGGGCTTCAAATACCATTTAAATCACCTCTGCTTCCTCATCTTCAGATAAAACGAGCTAAAACTGAGCAGAACCTCCGAGAATCAACAAATGTTCTCACTGCTCTCACGCCCTCACCTCCTTGAATGGGAACTTAGCGAACTTCCTTGCACCCGAGAAACCACAACTCTGGCAAATACAGCCAAAAAATCATCAGCTATTCGACTGGAGAACTCGCTCAATTTGTCATGAAAATTAGCCAGGCTTTCGGGTCCCGAAATTTCCGGACCAGTAAAAATAGTGGGATTGAAAATAAAACGTCCTACGAGTTGACAATCGACCTGAGACGGCGCTACCGCAATTACTAATAGGTTGGCGATAAGCTGAGGTACGTCATAGCTTGACTTTGAAGGTTCTATTGTCATTGGCACACTGACGATGTCGCCCTGACTATGAAAATATCCAAGGTTCACATTTAAATGGCGGTCCCTGGCTCCTACTTCTGGGAAAAGATAGGTAAGCGACGTCTCGTAAATTGCAGCCTCGATGGCGTTAACCATCAAAGACGAAAGCCAATCGCCCTCTTCAGAATTCAAACTGGAAATTACTTGACTCTGATTTAGTGCAACACTTACCTGGCTCCGGATAGCAAACTCTCTAAAAGGATCCCCACGACGATGCGGATCATCCGGTATCTTGAGATCGCCCTGTTCCAGCAGCAGGTCTCTCTGTGCCAGTTCAGAAAGATGTTGTGAGGCCATCGTCTCGCGGAACTTGGATATTGCGGTGGAGACGACTTCATGCATAGGACAGACACTCTCCCACCTGCATGGCCCGTCCGATAATGCGCATCTTTCAGGCCAAAGCGATCCCTCCCCGGCTTCGACGACCTGCAAAACTGTAATCTCCTCCGGACTTTTGACTAATCTATAGCCACCAGTCTTACCGGCTCTCGATTCAACTAACCCTTTTTGGGTAAGCGCATCAAGTATCTGAGGGGTATAGCTTCGGGGAATTGCCATTTCAGCTGCCACTTCACGGATTTTTAAATATCTGTCTCCGTCATAGGCCCTAGCCAATGAGATTGCCGCCTTGACTACATAATCTGCTTTTTTGCTCAGCGATAGATTCATTGCTCCAACCCCAATCAAAAACTCCTTTGCCAACACTTAATTATAAATTATTTTCATTAAGTTTGCAACTATACATATACTAAACTACTATATGTATAGTAAAATAGTAAATGTAAGAAAGATGCCTGGAGGTTACCATGACTCTAGAAAGTGCAAACACGAAAACTGCACAACAACCACTGGTGATTGCAAATGATCCCGTATCCACTTCAGTGCACCTTAGAGCTCCCGAAGCGCCTCCTATTGGAAGATTTACCAAAACAGATCCACGAGTAGATCTAACTGAAAATAAATATGTGGGTGGCTTTCTTCGCAGATCGCTTCGGAACAGAAAGTTTCAATTCTTCCTAATACTTCCCAATCAGATTATCTTCTGGATAGTGATTGCCACCGGAATATTCGGTATCACCAATCCGGGAAGAAACTTCGGGCCCGCAATTACCTGGTACCTGTGGTTTGCTCTAGTCTTTGTCATCACTGCCGTGATCGGCCGAGGATGGTGTGCTATGTGCCCATTCGGCGGCTTCGGAGAATGGATTCAGAGGCGCACTTTGTTTCAAAGGACACAGAAGGCTCTTGGTCTGGGCAAAAAATTACCGGAATCCTGGGCTGGATATGGACTTTTATTTTCCACCCTGGCATTTGTGATTCTTACTTTCATTGAAGAATTCTTTAACATTGCTGGCCCTGGAGCTCCCATTGCCACGTCAATTCTGGTTCTGGGGATCGTCTCTTTTGCCACACTAAGCTTTTTGTTATTCGAACGCAGAACATTCTGCCGCTACCTGTGTCCCCTATCCTCATTGATAGCCACCGTAGGCTCAATGGGAAGCGTTGCGGGATTCCGCACCAAGGATAGGGATGTCTGCTTAACGTGTCAAACTAAGGACTGCATGCGAGGCGGCGAAGATGGTTTTGGATGCCCCTGGTACACCTGGCCAGGAAGCGCAGATACCAACTCATTTTGTGGCCTTTGCTCGGAATGCTACAAAGCATGTCCTTCGGACAACATTGGCCTCTTCGTTCAAAAACCAATGACCTCGGTACTTGAACCTTCAAAGCGACGTCTTGATGTGGGAGTCGCTGTGGCAATCCTTCTCGGACTTGTTCTTTATCAACAGTACAATGTCATGGGATGGTTCACTTCGATAGACAATTGGCTAAACTCGGCAATCGCTTTCCCGCATTACCCAAACCCAATCGATTACTTCGGTGGAATAGCGCTTGTAGTAGCAGTCTTATGGTTTGCGGTCAATGGAATACAAAAGATAAGCTCAAAGGATAAGAGCCGGGCAACTGCACTCAAATGGTTCACCGCTTTCGGTTACGCGTTGATTCCAATAACCGGATTCGATTACTTTGCCCGACAACTTCCCAAGTTCTTCAAGCATGTCACCAGGGTCCCAGCAGCAGTGCTTTCACCACTCGGAATTCACCTTGGGATTTACAACACTCGACTGCTCACCAACCCGCAAATAGTTACAGTCCAAGTCGGTCTGATGGGCCTGGGCACTGCAATAACTCTATGGGCGGTTTACAGGATTACAAAGACAGACCTTGGCCCACAGTCAAAAAATCCAAAGTTGACAACCGCACTGTTGATGTCGGTAGCTGTAGTCGTTTGTCTAGTTGCGAGCGTCCTCTATTTGCCAATGCATGCGGCATCATAAAAGTTAGTTAGGAGAAATCATGGTCAGCGTTACTGAAATTCAAAACCAAATAGCTCCAAGTGATCAAATACCCCAGATCCATATCCTCAAGGATCGCTGTTCCGGGTGCCAGGAGTGCATTGTAAGATGCCCCACAGGCGCACTTACTCTTGAAAAATCAAATTGGATAGCAGTCGGTGACAACGAGATATGCGTCGGATGCAGACAGTGTGAAAGAACCTGTCCATTCTCAGCAATATTTATCTCTGGACCGGTAATAGTTACCCCGCCAGTAAAACAGGAGCGGATAATGCCGGAAGTTCTGGCAGGAAACTTCACCGAAGTTGAATTAGGAATAAACAGTTCAGAAGAATTGATCAGAGCGGCTGAAAGATGCCTGCAGTGCCCGGACCCCACTTGCGTCAAAGGGTGCCCCGCCCATAACGATATTCCAGGCTTCATCGCGGCAGCAAAGTCGGGAGACCTGCAAAAAGCCGTAGAGGTTCTTTCTCTGAATAGCTGCCTACCCGGTGCCTGTTCCAGAGTGTGCGACTGGAATACCCAGTGTGAAGCGTCATGCACCTGGACGTTGGCTGGAGAGCAAGCAGTCGAAATTGGAAAGATAGAACGTTATATTGCAGATCACGCTGCAATTACTGTCAATCCCGGTCCTGACAATGATCTCGAGATGGCTGTCATAGGAAGCGGTCCGGCAGGGCTGGCAGCAGCCTATGAGCTGCGGAAGCTCGGGGCTAAAGTAACCGTGTTTGAAAAGGAAGACGCCTTGGGGGGTGTAATGAGGTGGGGAATTCCAAGTTATGTATTGCCCGACTCCGCCTGGACTCCTCTCATCACTGAGCTGAAGGCCAACCAAGTCGAGTTCAAAACTAACTCTCCTATTGATCCAAACCAGATCAACGACCTGTTGCAAATCTTCGATGGAGTCATTTGCGCTACTGGGGCAAATCAAACAATAATTCCAAAAATCGAAGGAATTGAGCTCGAAGGCGTTGAGGATGCAAAAACATTTTTGAACATGGCCAAATTTGTGCTCAGCTCGGAGCACTACCGACCGGTTCTAGATGGCAAGAATGTACTTGTAATTGGTGCTGGTAACACCGCGATGGATGTAGCTCGCTCAGTACTGCGGCTCGGAGGCTCTGCCATTGCAGTCGACTGGATGGACGAAAGATATTCTCGTGCACGGCCGGATGAAATCGCTGATGCCAGAGCTGATGGCGTTGACGTCAGGTTCTTGACCACCGTTACCAAAATAGGTGCCAATTCAAAAGGTGTTGTGTGCAACGCCACATTAAGCCACACAATTCAAAATGGACCCTCGTCGATTCCAAAACTTACAGAAGAACCAAGTGAAAACATCGAAGTGGACATGGTGGTGACCGCCATGGGCTACAGGGTAGAACAAGAGTGGAAAAACCTCTCTAATCAAGTCTCACTTGGTGCGCTGCAACCTGGACATAGCCCAGTAGATCGAAAATGGTTGGGAAGTGGTCTATTTGCAACCAAGAGCCCATACGCCTCCCTTGCCTACAACCGTGAACACGCCCGAGTCGAAGCGGCCTTTCCGATTTCGAACGGCGTATGGGCTGTGGGTGATCTCCAGATCGGACCGTCTACTGTGGTTTCAGCCATGGCACAAGGTATCAGTGCAGCGAGGGGAGCAACTGCGGATCTTACAAACCAGAATTTAAAAGTCAGCAGAGGAAGTAAAGAGGACAACTCAAAACCGTACCTGGGATCAGCACTGATTATTCACGATGGCTCAAGTAGGTCAGTGGAACAGGCAAGCCAATATGTAAGCCACTATCTTTGGGGATATGGCTGGAAAACAGAAACGGTTAATGCCAGCCATGTAGACCACCTAAGTCTGATCGGCTGTGATTTAATAATTTACGGAGTTCAGGTGGAAGGTCCCTTGCTTGGAGGCGTCCATCCCTCCCGAAATGCTGCCAAACATATTAGCGAGCTGCCCTCTCTCCACGGAAAAAAGATAGCAACCTTTGTGGTTCATTCCCTGACCCCAAGAGATGTGTCAGCAAAACTTCACTCTATGTTTACTAATAAAGGCGGAGAGGTAATAATTGGGGGCGATATTCATACCAGGCATTTGGAGAGAGACTCCAAGGTTTTTGCGGAGAAGGCTTTAGAGGCCGCTCAGACAGGCAATGCAGCCTTTGAACAGGTAATTCGCCTTACACAATAGCCCCCATTCCGTTGTTGACTTTTCCCTAATTAAATGTAGGTAGAACAAAAAACCAATAGCGTTGGAGGCGATACTATTATGCGCGCACTCGACCCTGAAGGTACAAATGTTATCTGGGTTTCAATCGAATCTCTTCTACCAACTCGGGAGAATACCCGTCCACTTGGCTGCCATAGGCAGCGCAAGTCAGATCGG
>JAJZLS010000064.1 GCA_021803345.1 Actinomycetes bacterium | reverse complement strand
TTTTCGAAAACAAGACCTGCTATAGATTGCGGCTGCAAAAGGCAGGAATTCGTAGCGGCAATGCAGAAAACGAATGAGCGGGCTAACCTACTGCACCGGAAACTGAATTGTTCAATGGACTCCTAGGCTACCAGTGAGTAGGACTCATATCGACAGTTGGCTAATTTATGCATGAGAACGAAAAACTACGACAGCAATCGCTGTGCCCCTCTGTCTCCATCATTAAAAAAGGGTACCCAGCTAATTTGATTAAATCTGCGCATTAATAGGGGGAAACTTTATTCTAGACTGGATTAGTTTCTGCATTTCGAATCTTGTCCATATATGATATGCATTGACTTCGCAAACCATCTTCCAGATCGATCCCCTTTACCTTTCCCAGCACCACCAGCCACCATAGACACTCAGCAAATAACTTTTCAGACTGATCTTGGGACATTTGGACATCACTACCCAACATTTGCCATATTTGGGTTAGCTTGCCCTTGGCAGCATTAGCGCCAGGAATCTCAAATCCAACTGCAGTTCCCTTACGAAGCACCTTCCCAGCAAGCAAAAGTGAAGGCATGGATGTTGGCACACCATCCATGATGCTTTTGCGACCACCCTCGGATTTCTTTATCATTTCCCAGTTAGCAACTACTTGCTCAGAACTGTCAACCTCAAGACTGCCAAACACATGCGGGTGCCTTCTGATCAGCTTCTCAGAAGCACTTTTTGCAACCTCTCCCAGGTCGAAATGACCTTCCTCGTAGGCCAGATTTGAATGAAAATAGACCTGGACCAAGAGATCCCCCAGCTCGCCTTTCAAGTCATCAAACAAAGTTTGAAGATCCTGGGTTGATTCAAGCTGATCCAATTTCTCAATTGCATCGATGACCTCGTAGCTCTCTTCAAGGAGATGCCTCACTAGTGAACTGTGGGTCTGTTCCCTATCCCAGGGACATTCCAACCTGAGTCGAGCGATTATCTCGTAAAGCTCAATTAATTCCAACCCAGGTGAAACCGGAACATCTTCTACATAGATGGATGTCAAATGGTCAGGCTCGACCAATCTGTCCAATCCGTCCCACCAAATTTCCTTTACCTCTTCGGTGGCAGTCCCAAGATCCTTAAGAACTACAGCTTTTGTATTGCCGGACTCAGGTAGCGAAAGTTTTATCTCAGACAGAATAGGCTTTGACCATACTTGGGTAATTAGATAGGGTCCCGCGTTCAGTTTTGACGTTCTAGCAAAATCGCCGGCATCGATTACTGTAATTCCTTTAGACAGTGGATCGATACCCAATTTTTCCCAAACCAGCTCCAGAAATGACACACCTGAGAGAACTTCCAATTTGGCGATACCCCTTTTGCGCAGCAGTTCAACGCTACGCTCAGCAACCCAGGGAGAGCCAGGAACCAGATACAAAATGTCACGAGGACTTGATGATGAAATTTCCTCCAGGACTTCAGCCATGTTTTGATACAGGGCGTCAAAAGAATCTGCCTGTTGATACAGATCATCAAGACTTGAAAACGACATTGCGGGATTGAAAGCCAGCAACTGCTTCTTTGCACTTGAAATTCCGGGATGAATTTCTGTTCTGAACACTACGGTTTCAATGCCGCCGAGCACATCCCACAGCCGAGGATCGAAAATCGCAATCTCCCCAGGCCCAAGACCAGCCACTATCAATCTACCCATATAAACACCTAGCCGTTAGGGTTGAAACCGATCCAAAACTCCGGAACCAGGTTTGGCAATCAGCTCAACGTTGGAACGAAAAAGTTCAACTTAGACGATGCCGGAGCCGGAATAGGCGAAACTCCTAAGCCACTACTTGTGACAGCAATCTTACCGTAACGGGAATTGACAGTAATGTTTGCCGATTTTGCCGCCGAACTAAGAAATCCAGTGATAGCATTCTGACCTTTGCTACCCAAAATAGCAGCCCTGATTTGAGGAGTAAGTTGGTCGAACGGGGCACTAGTCCTCGAAGTCACTTCTATAACTGCCCATCCTGTAGCAAGGTCAACTGGTGTTGAAAAAGTGCCGGGAGCAAGCGACTGGACAACCTGCGCAAACTTTGCCCCCAAAGTACTTGCGTAATTTGAATAGGTCCCACATCCGACCTGACCACCATTAGGCGCAGTGTTCGGATCACCAGAGTCAGCCTTTGCTAACTGTGCGAAGTTGGCGCCTGCTTTGAGCTGAGCATAGATGGCATTAGCCTCAGCTTGAGTTCCCACAAGTATCTGTGAAGAACAAATATCGGCGAATTGTGCAGGATTTGCATCATAATATCTCTTTAGCGCGTTTAGAGATATATCTGCGTGGACCAACCCAGCTTCCACTGCATCAAGCGTCGCTGAATCCTTGATCAATTGAGCCTGATATGACTTAGAGAACTGATCAAAAACTGTGGCACCCCCAAACGTCTGTTCTGCATCGATTCTTCCCAGCGCAATATCCTGAGAAGACAACAAAACATGCAGCTTCTTAGCCTCTTGATAGATCAGATCCATAGAAATGCGCCGATTCAGAACTTCATCGACAAAGGTCATGTTGTAGGAATGGCCCCCTTGTCCAAAAACCTGCTGAGAAGCTTCGAGCTGCTTTACAAATGCTTTGTTAGAGGTGATCGCCGACATCTCGGACATCAAAGCTTTAGAAGTAATAACTGTACCATTGACCGAGGCTGCAGCGGTAGTTGAAGTGCACCCCGAAAGTGCTATTCCAACTCCAAGCATGCCTAATTTCTTCCAAAATCTCAAAACAGACCCTCCCGAACGGTCTCGCAAGTATTACCCATGCCTCAATGTACACAAACCGGCCCAACCAGGCTACATTCTTCGGTTTCGCATGAATGCGAAGCTCGGACATGGCTAGCCTTAATGCTTTAGTGATAATCGACTGAGAACGTTAAGTCACTCAATTTAGGGCACTTCACTTTATCTGACAACAAAAATACAGTATAGAAAAATAAATTGAATAAGTTAAAGTCACAGATCGCATCTTATGGCTCAATAAGGTCCGAAAAGACCTTGTCTATAGCCCCCAAGGGGTCCAACCCTCTGGAAATTGGGATCACCAACATTTTTTCCCCATGTTTGTAAATAGCAGTGGGGTAAAGCCGTCGAAGTCTCATGGATGCCGAAGCTTTCAACTCTACCGGCGATATCCTTATCGATGGTGCAACTAGGGAGGATTTGCCAAGGCCCACTACGGTAATCTCGTTTACCTTTGCCTTTATAGCGCGAACTCGAAGCTTAGCCAACTCCAGCAGAGCCAAGCTGGCAGGTGGAACCGGACCAAATCTGTCTATCCATTCCTTCTCGACCTGGTCAACTTCCTCGGTGGATTCACAAATCGACAATCTCTTATATGCCTCCATCCGCAAATCGGTCCGGGAGATATAACTGTCAGGAATTATCGCACCAACAGGGATTTCCAACTTGATTTCGGCAGGTCGAGGAACGAGTTCACCTTTAAGATCCCTGACAGCCTCTTCGACCATTTTGACATATAAGTCGTAGCCTACTGCGGCAATATGGCCTGACTGATTGTCACCCAATATATTTCCTGCACCTCTGATCTCTAAATCCCGCATGGCAATTCGAAATCCGGATCCAAGGTCAGTGTTTTCGCCAATAGTTTTAAGCCGCTCGTAGGCATCTTCAGTGAGCGAGATATCAGGCGGATGGAAAAGGTAAGCGTAACCCCTCGTCCCTGAACGACCAACTCGCCCCCGTAGCTGATGGAGTTGTCCTAATCCCATTCGATCAGCTCTGTCAACCACCAATGTATTGACCGTTGGCATATCTATTCCTGACTCGATTATCGTTGTGCAAACAAGCACATCAAATCGACCTTCCCAAAAGTCAATAACTGTCTGCTCCAGAGTTCCTTCGTCCATCTGACCGTGAGCAATCCTGATCCTGGCTTCCGGCACCAACCCCGAAAGACGCTGTGCAACGTTATCAATGTCCGAGATCCTGTTGTGGACAAAAAATACCTGACCTTCCCTGAGCAGCTCGCGCCTTAAAGCTTCAGATACCGCCCGCTCATCATATTCGCCGACATAGGTCAAAATTGGCTGACGCTGAGTCGGAGGGGTGCTCAGTAAACTCATATCCCTGATCCCGGTAAGCGACATCTCAAGCGTTCTTGGTATAGGAGTGGCACTAAGAGTCACAACATCAATTCCAGCCTTGATTGACTTAATTGCCTCCTTGTGACCGACCCCGAAGTGCTGCTCTTCATCTATAACCAACAGCCCGAGGTCGGCAAACCTTACATCAGAACCCAGCAAACGGTGCGTTCCTATAACGACATCCACGTTCCCGCTGGCAAGATCATCCAGTACGGCCTTTACTTCTGAAGCAGTTAAAAATCTTGAAACCATCTCAACCCTGACCGGAAAACTGGAAAAACGGTCGGAAAATGTCTGATAGTGTTGCTGAGCCAGCAGAGTAGTTGGGACAAGAACTGCCGCCTGCTTGCCATCTTGAACGCACTTAAAGACCGCCCTAATTGCCACTTCGGTCTTTCCGAAACCCACGTCACCGCATATTAAACGATCCATCGGCCTGTCGGATTCCATATCCGACTTGACGTCTTTGATTGCCCGCTCCTGATCTGGGGTCAAATCGAAAGGGAAAAGATCCTCCATCTCCTTCTGCCATGTCGTATCTGGGGAAAACGCGAATCCTTGAGTGGTTATCCGCTTCTGATAAAGCACAACCAGCTCCTGGGCAATCTTGTTGACCTCCTGGCGTACCTTTGCTCGGGTCTTCTGCCAGTCGGACCCTCCAAGTTTGGACAGCGATGGGGTATCACCACCTAAATATGGCGTAATCGAATCCATCTGATCTGAAGGAATGTAGAGCCTGTCATTTCCTCTGTACTCGATCAGAAGGTAATCTCGCTCCACTCCGGCAATATTTCGTTTTACCATCCCTTGGAATCGTCCAACACCATGGTGGTCATGCACTACATAACCACCCACAGTCAATGCATCGAAAACCTGTGCCTTTGTGGCCCTCTTAGTTTTTGGTGGCCGATGGGAACGTCTCCTATTTGAAAGGTCTCCCTGGCCCAAAATGGCCAGCTTAAGTTCTGGAAATACCGACCCTGTCTCAATCCGAAGAACAGCAACGAAGATCCCAGCACGGGAGCTTTGGAGAACCTTATCTAGATCCGCTTGATTCTCTATAAAGGTGGAATCAAGATTGCCTTCGGCTAAGGAGTCAACCATTCTCCGGGCCAAAGCATCATTTGCCACAGCTATGACGATCCTGAACCCTTCCGAGAGTAAACCACTTAAATACTTGGTAATCGCAACTGGATCTCTTGATGAAAGTTCGATTCCTTTAGCCAGTATCTGATAATCAATAGATGGATCGGCAACCGTAGACGCCAAACTCAGCGAACTTGGAACGTCTTTGATCAGTAACTCCAGATCAACAAACAGCTCAGGGAAAGGTGGGTGATCATCTGGCACCATCCATGTGGAACTCAGAACTTCAGCAATAGAACGCTCTTCCTCGAGCAATTCTCGAGCTCGTGCCCTAAGTCGTGACGGCTCGAAGAGAATAATCCTCATATCAGCGCTCAGGTAATTCCCAATGGTTTTAGCTTCCTCATCGACCCATGGCAGCCAGGACTCAATCCCATCAAAAAGTTCCCTATTTGCTATCTTTTCCCAGGCTTCAGAGGCATACCCAAGTTCCTTAGCAAGATCTGCCGCCTTCTCGCTAACTTTATCAGTAATGATCAGCTCCCTTGCAGGGTAGATTCGAACCATCTCAATCTCTTCCTGCGAGAGCTGATCAAAAGGATCAAATTCGGCAAGCCTTTCCACTTCATCGCCGAAAAAATCCGCCCTTATGGGGAGATCGGCATCAGAAGGGAAAATATCAATTATTGACCCCCTGACGGAAAACTCTCCCCGATGCTCTACTTGGTATTCACGCCTATAGCCAGTGAATGAAAGCCAATCCAATAGTTCTTCAACGTCAAACTCGGCACCTTTACGAAGCTCCACCGAGCCAGCTGTTACAGCAGCACCGCCAACTATCTGTACCAATGCCCTTAGAGGTGTGACTACTACAAGTTTTTGACCAGAACCAAGATTAGTTAGCTCGTTGATCACCTTGAGACGCCTACCCATTGTCTCGATTGAAGGCGACACCCTCTCGAGCGGCAGGGTCTCCCATGCGGGCAACAGTCGAACTTGTTCAAAGCCGATGATTTCTCCCAGTTCTTCATAGATCTCTTGCGCCTGTCGCCGAGTGGGTACCACTGCCAGCACAGCTCTATGGTCAGACGATTCTGTAAATGCACCAAGGACAAACGGGACGGAGCTTGAATGCAGATAAAAACCTGGAGGAGAAAACGAAACTATCTCAGATATAGAAGGGGTTTTACCGAGTTCGCGTAAAATATTTCGAAAATGCACCAACTAAAGGCTATCGAGCATTGAAACGATTCATTGCATGGTCAATGCCATTTATGACAAGTTCCTCAAGCGCGTCCGCCGCTACCTGGACTCCTGTCAAAACAACTTCTCTTTCCTTTGGCGGAGGAACTGATAAAACGTATCCAACCATAGCGCTCGACGACATAGGACGCCCTATGCCGATGCGGATTCGAAGAAAATCTGAAGACCCAAGGTTGACCACAACCGACTTCAATCCATTATGTCCAGCCACTCCACCTCCCCTTTTAATTCTTACCACACCAGGAGGAAGATCGAGTTCATCATGGATTACCACCACCTGGTCCGGCGAAGAGATCGGGTACTTTTTCATCAATCCGGACAATGACTGACCAGAATTATTCATATAGGTCTGAGGAAATGCCAGGGCTACCACCTCAGAACCTATCTTTACTTCCGCCAGAAGCGACTTGGAGCGAATATTTGGCACAAGAGACGCGCCGTTACGAGCGGCAACTTCAGCTATCGCCATTGCACCTAGGTTATGCCTAGTCTTTTCGTAATTCCCCCCGGGATTCCCCAACCCCAGTACAATCACACTGATTTGAGTCTCCTCGACCTAGGAACAGAGTGAAACTAATTATTAGTTGCCGTCAACAAGCTGGAAGTCGATGTGAAGCACTTCCGGCCGCACAGGATGCTTCTGAAGCTCCTTGCATATGACCTTTCTTGCTTTGCCATCAATCTCTAAAGTGATCACACTTCCCACGATGGGGCGCTTCGACATCAGTGCACGTAACTCACGACTGTTGCAACTTATTGCTACTGGACTTCCTGCCCCGCCGTACACCACACCAGGCACCTGACCCGAAGAACGCATACGCCGCGAAGCTGGGCTTCCTTGAATTCGACCAGACTCTGCTGCAAGCACTAGTTCAGACACCTGAAATCTCCTATAACTTAATCGAACCTAAAATCAAACAACTCAGATATTCTAGCTATTAGCGACAGATACAACTGCATGTCACAATTTACAGCAAATAGCTAAATAAAGTTACTTTCGAGATACTTATATTAGCGGCCAGCACAACTCAACCCACCAAAATAGATTATGAGAGGTTTTCGCCGCCAAAAATTTCAGATACCGAGGAATCTTCAAATACAGCACCGATTGCCTGGGCGATTATCGGTGCCACCGACAGCACCTCTAGTTTGTCAATATTCTTCTCTGGAGTGACCGGCAAGGTATTTGTTATCACAACCCGGGAAATTGAAGACTCGGTCAATCTCTTAGCTGCCGGGTCAGACAGTAGACCATGCGTAGCCATTGCCCAAACTTCTGAAGCACCTCTAGACATCAATAAATCAGCAGCGGCACAAATTGTTCCAGCAGTATCGATCATGTCATCGATGATTACGCATCTTCTCCCCTCAACCTCGCCAACAACGTCCAAAGCTTCAACCACGTTTGCGACACCCCTGGGCCGTCGCTTGTGAACAAAAGCAAGATCGCAATTGAGTATTTGGGAAAAGCGAGATGCTACTTTGACTCGACCAGCATCCGGCGCAACTATCACTGTCTCCTGATCGGCTTTTCTCTTAAGGTAATCAATCAACACCGGCATTGCAGTAAGATGATCCACTGGACCGTCGAAAAATCCCTGGATCTGGCCGGAATGAAGGTCTAAAGCAATAATTCTGTCGGCGCCTGCCGCTGCCATCATATCTGCAACCAATTTTGCTGTTATCGGTTCTCTGCCCGAGGCTTTCCTATCCTGACGAGAGTAACCGTAATAAGGACAAACTGCGGTAATTCGCTTGGCGGAAGCCCTTTTAGCAGCATCAACCATGATTAGCTGTTCCATCAGCGAATCGTTTACCGGGCCTGAATGGGTTTGAATGATAAATATGTCTTTGCCGCGGACAGACTCTCCAAACCTGCAGTGAATCTCCCCATCCGCAAACTCTTTTAGGGTGACGTCACCTAGGACAACATCCAGGTTAGATGCAACTTCATTTGCCAATTGAGCGTGGGCCCTGCCGCTGTAAAGCTCAAGCCGTTTCCTAGGTACTAATTCCACGATGCTACCCCAATACCTTGAATGATCCAGTAGAAGTTCCGGGTTCCACTTTAGCACCGGGCGCAAGGACTACCCATGGCCCGACAATTGCATCCGAGCCAATATCAGCCTGAGTAGCCTCACATCGAGTAACTTTCGCTCCATCCCCGACTGTGCAGTCTAAAAGCCTGGTCTCTGGACCGACCTCTACCGATAGGCCTATTTGGGTATTGCCAGCCAAATGCGAACCTGGCCAAATAGTGGTGTCTTGCCCAATAGTTACCGTGGCTTCGATATATGTGGATTCAGGATCCACCATAGTGACACCTTGTTTCATCCAAGCCCTATTGATCCTCTGGCGAAACTGATGTTCTGCTTCGGCCAGCTGGACTCTGTCGTTCACCCCTAATGCCTCGGCACGATCGGCAATTTGTATCGAATTTACCAAATAACCCATTTCTGAAAGTATCGAGATGCAATCGGTCAAGTAATACTCCCCTTGATCATTTATTGGGGTAATTCGCCGCAAAGTAGGAGCGAGAATGTCAAGATTGAAAGCATAAATACCTGTGTTTATCTCGGTTATATTTTTTTGCTCGTTGATTGCATCACGTTCTTCCACAACCCGCGCCACCTTGCCATCTTTAGTTCGCACTATTCTGCCGTAGCCAAACGGCTCATCGACCTCAGCTGTGATCAAAGTGGCAGCCGCTTTAGATTCAATATGGCTTTCAGCCAAATTTCGAAGCGTATCTGCCGTAATTAAAGGGGTATCTGCCGGAACAACTATGGCAACAGGCATCTCAGCCGGAGAATAGCCCAGGGCGTCGGGTAGAACCGTCAGTGCGACACTCAGAGCGTCACCGGTACCGTTCAGTTTGGATTGCTCTGCGAAATGCAGCTTCATTGTAGTTGGCGCCATCGCCGCCAAAGCTGCCTCCACTCGTTCAGCTTTATGACCCACAACCACTACCGCGTCTTGAACTCCAGCTTGACACAGGGCATCGAGTACATGGACTCCCATAGGCTTGCCACATATTCTGGCCAAAGTCTTAGGACGATCGGATTTCATCCTCGTTCCTTCACCAGCAGCCAGCATGGTTGCAAATAATGGTCGAGAACTCATCAATTACACCTCATCCTCTCATCGTAAGCCATACAGAAAATGAATATCTCTATGGCCGCGAGCCTAGTTGTAAAACTCATAAATTTCATGACAAGACTGGCAACGTCAGAGAATGAATTTAATTCACTCCCATATCTCGTCGAGTAAAGCAGGCAACCTTCAGGATTTCGACCTTTTCGACAAGTACATATTCTGATCTGCCTTGTCCCAGGCTTCACTCAATGAGGTAGCGCTCGCACTGGAACAGATACCCACCGAAGCTTGGACACCAGCCACAGTAAGTGCAATTTTTAGTCTGCGAACGAAGGCATCGGTACCCTCAGGCGAAACACCTTTAGTAAGCACCGCGAACTCATCACCGCCGGTACGAGCCACAACGTCATCGGACCTGCTGGTTTGTCCAATTACTCGGGCAGCTTTTCTGATAATTTCGTCGCCAGCCTGGTGCCCTTTGGAATCGTTTACAGTCTTTAGGTTGTCAATGTCAATCACAACAATAGAAGCACTGAAGCCATACTGAGCAATCAGCGAGTCTTCCTGGAGGATAGCCCTATCCCATCCCCTTCTGTTGAGCAAATTCGTAAGTTCGTCCCGTTCAGACTCCATTTTCACACGCTCATAGCTGCGTACCTGATCAACAGAACGAAGCTCAAGCATCAATATTGTGGACAACATCTGAGCTATCAGAGAAACGGACTCCGCCTGGAACGACAATAGTTCCGGCACCGGAGTTGAATTAATGCAACAGATGGTACCGAATAACCGCTGCTGATCAAGAAGAATTGGGACCCCTATATGAGCACCTATTTTCCGGGAACTACCCACCAGGATAGAAGGATGCACTTTCGACATGTCGGGAACAAAGTTTGCTATCCTCCCGGATACCACCATCGGGCAAACTGATTCATCTATATCAAATGTGTCGCCTGATTGTACCCCAATACCATCCTCGTTCACATGAAGAAAACGAAACTCATGCTGCTCAATCCTTGCAACCGCACACAGTTGAAAACCAGTCAACTTTCTTATATAACCTAGAGCCAGTTGTGAGGCTTCGCTAAAGTCGCATAATGGTCTCAGAGATTCAGCGGATGCATAAAATGGTTCGTCGCCGTTTGGAATATTTTGTTCCTCCCCCATGCCCATACCTCACAGAAACAACAAAATGACCTTGAAAAGTACCTTGAAAAATCAAACTCAGTCGATATCACAATTTGACGCTAGGCAGGGACTCCCCAAAACGCAAAGACCAAGGATTAACTTTAAAATTAAAGACGCGCTAATAGGCATAATTAAACTCAAATGACCCCGCCAAGAACCATTTAGATCCAGTCAAATTATACAAAATGATTTTTAGACTCAAGCTGGCACAAACAAGATTAAGCCTTATTTTTGTATATTCCCTAATCTAATTTCACCCAAAGCGGATAATACTCACTGTTGGTAACGATTTGCATACCGCCCTAGAATAACTTCCCGCTTGCGTTCTTCTATCAGTTGCCTCTGACGCGAGCGTAAAATGTCAAACTCTGTAATAACTCCCCGTAGTACATCTTTACCGCTAAGGCTTTGGACAACCGGAACAGCCCCTACTTCAAATTCAGCCATCCGATCTGCAGCACTTCTCAAAGTTTCCCCGACGTACGAAACAACCGGGGAAGGAACCATAAGACTGCTGACCGATTCCGTCCCACCCTCGCTGCCAAGACTCGCAAAAATGGCCGACCGTGGAATTACTCCATGCAATACACCCTGATCATCAACGACAGGATAGATCCGTTGCCGTCTTGCCTCAACCGAATCCATCAAAGTCCCGGTAGCATGCGCTATAGGCTGATTCGGTCCGAAGGTAATAATTTCAGTGTGCATCACTTCTTTGACCAGCAGACTTTCCAAAGGCTCTACTGCATACTCACAAGAGACATGAAAACCCCGCCTAGCGATCTTTTCGGTCAAAACCGATCTATTCAAAATCAAAGTACTGACAAGGTATGAAATACCACACGCTAATAAAAGAGGGAGCAGCGATCCACTGTCCCGCGTGAGCTCAAAGGCAAATATCACTGAGGTGAACGGAGATCTGGTAACACCAGCAAGAGTAGCCGCAAGTCCCAGAAGCGCCCAGGTTGCTTCACTGCCCCCAGGAAGTATTGGTGCCATTATCCCGCCTAACGCCCCACCCATGATCAGGACCGGCGCCAGCACCCCTCCGCTGGTACCCGAGCCAAGTGAGATAGCCCAGATAACCAGTTTGACGACCAAAAGCAGCAACAAGCCACCAAGTGCAATCCTCCCATCAAGCTCATTACCGATACTCACATATCCAACTCCCAGCGCTCTCGGATCGACCAATCCACCCAGACCGACTACAACCCCTCCGATGGCTGGCCACCACGCCCAGTGGATTGGTAACTTCTTGAAAGTGTCCTCGCACTTATACACGGCTTGAGTGATGATCCACGAGAGGCCGGCACATGCAAGCCCAACCGGCATTGCGGCGACTACCGAAAGAGTGGAAAAATTACCGTGCGTGGGAACAGGAAATAACGGCGCCGGCAACATGAGTCCATGAGCCGCAAACACATTCCGCAGTAACGAAGCTGCCACCACTGCAACCGCTATCGGTGCTATAGATCGGGGCTTCCACTCAAATACCAGAAGCTCTACTCCAAATAAAACAGCACCGACAGGCGTCCCGAACAC
The DNA here is from genome assembly GCA_021803345.1 of Actinomycetes bacterium. Lineage (GTDB taxonomy): Bacteria > Actinomycetota > Acidimicrobiia > Acidimicrobiales > Acidimicrobiaceae > SCQM01. The sequence goes on along the minus strand of JAJZLS010000064.1, from coordinate 6,983 downwards.
AGCTGCCATGCCAGCACAAGCTCCAGCAACCAAAAGCGTCCTTCGCTCAATTGCAGAGAACCTCATAAACTGTGCCAGCACGGATCCAACCGCCCCACCGGTTACGATGATCGGACCTTCAGCGCCAAAAGGGCCTCCGGAGCCAATGCTGATCGCGCTGGAAAGAGGCTTCAGTACAGTAAGCCTCGGTTCTATCTTGCTCCCGTTGATCAGTATTGTCTCCATAGCTTCGGGTATGCCATGACCACGAATTCGTTCAGATCCCCAATAAGCCATTGCTCCAACAATTAAACCGCCGGTTATGGGTATCAGCACTGTGAATACCCCGAAGTGGCGGAGAGTTGGCTGAACAAGGCTAACCCCGAAATCACCGTAATAGGCAAGATGGGTAAAAAGACCTATTAGATCCAGAAGGACCAATGCAACCACTGCAGCAAGCAAGCCAACTATAACGGCTAATGCTGTTACTTTCCATACCTCGACAGAAGTAGTAAAATCACCTAACTTGGCCTGATAATTTTCTCGGTTGAGAGATTTGGCGGCCCTAAACCTGGCAGATAACGAATTGGAATGTTTCATCGTGGTACGATTATATCATGTTACGACATAATATCAGTGACGAAGACTACGCCAAGCTTCTGGCCTTTCGTACCGGTCTACGCAAATTTTTGCGTTGGAGCGAACAGAGGGCAGAGCAACTAGGAATAACTCCAGCCCAGCATCAATTACTATTGGCAATTCGAGGGCATCCAGAAAAGTCCGGCCCCACCATTGGTGAACTGGCCGACTATCTGGTTTCCCAGCATCACAGTGTCGGCGGGCTTGTTCAGAGAGCTGTCGAGGCGGGCTTAGTCGAAAGGCACGACGATCCAAACGACCGAAGAGTTTCGAGAGTCCGTCTAACTCGAGCAGGCGAAGACGCCCTTGAGCAACTGTCCGTGTTGCACCTTGAGGAACTCTCCCGAATGGCTAGCGAAATGAGCGGCCTATGGGAAAACCTAAAAATAGATCCCCAGTACCATCACGGACGCATAATTTAGAAATCTAAAGTTGGTTGGCATCCAACGCAAAGCTGCAGACGGAAATAGTTAGCCAACACGATTTTCAGCGCGCAAAGTAAAATCACCAATTTGGTTCTACTGAAAGCATACAGTTAGCCGGACGAACTGAAAAGGCTGGTCAATGAGCAATGTTACCGTTCCTTAGGTCACCTGATGGCTCAAGGAACGGTAATCTCCGTCAGCGTAGATCAAATCGATCCAGGTTCATGACTTTGTCCCACGCACGGACAAAGTCACTTACAAATTTCTCCTTAGAGTCATCACAGGCATAAACCTCAGCTACAGCACGAAGCTGAGAATTCGAACCAAAGACTAAATCTACGGCACTGCCCGTCCATTTAAGCTCGCCAGATTGACGGTCAAAACCTTCATAAATATTTTCCAATGAGGCTGACGGTTTCCATTGCGTATCCATATCCAGCAGATTCACAAAGAAATCATTAGTCAAAACTCCCGGACGCCTGGTAAACACGCCACGCTGAGACTGGCTGTAATTAGCGTTCAGGGAGCGCAGGCCACCGATCAGGACTGTCATTTCCGGGGCTGTCAAGGTCAGCATGAATGCGCGGTCTACCAAAAGGTGCTCTGGGAGCAGCTTCTCACCTGAGCGAAGATAGTTTCGAAATCCATCGTGAGTGGGTTCCAGCACTGCAAAAGAATCAACATCAGTTTGCTCCTGGGAAGCGTCGGTGCGGCCCGGGCTAAAGGGAACCTTTACCGGATAGCCCGCATCCGACGCTGCCTTTTCAATCGCAGCGCATCCCCCTAGGACAATCAGGTCAGCAAGCGATATCTTTTTGCCCCCAGCTTGTGAATCGTTGAACCCTTTTTGTATCTCTTCTAATTTTTGTAGGACCCTTGCTAAAGTTGCCGGACTATTGGCTTCCCAGTTCTTCTGAGGAAGGAGACGAATCCGCGCACCATTTGCCCCTCCCCGCATGTCAGTCCCCCTAAAAGTAGACGCTGATGCCCATGCGGTAGAAACCAGCTCGGAAACCGTTAATCCCGATCCGAGAATCTTTTCCTTTAGAACCTCTATCTCTTGCTCTGTTACTAGTTCGTGATCAACAGGAGGAACTGGATCCTGCCACAGCTGTGGTTCAGACGGAACAAGCGGTCCGAGGTACCGAGAGATCGGCCCCATGTCCCTGTGAATAAGTTTATACCATGCCCTTGCAAACGCCTTGGCAAATTCGTCCGGCTTCTCATAGAAACGCCGGGAGATAGGCCCGTATATAGGATCTTCCTTGAGGGCGATATCGGTGGTCAACATAGTGGGTGCGTGGCGCTTTGTCGGATCATGAGCATCAGGAACGATCCCCTGGGCGGCAGAGTCCTTTGGAGTCCACTGCTTGGCGCCGGCCGGACTAGTTGTTAGTTCCCAATCGTAGCTAAAGAGATTGTTAAAGAAACCATTGTCCCATTGAATTGGGTTGGTGGTCCAAATACCTTCGAGACCGCTGGTGTATGTATCATTTCCGCTGCCAGTGCCATAGGTATTATGCCACCCGAGTCCCTGTTGTTCGAGTGGTGCTCCTTCGGGCTCCGGCCCAACATAATTATCCGGGTCAACCGCCCCATGGAATTTTCCGAACGTATGTCCACCAGCAATTAGCGCAACAGTCTCCTCGTCATTCATAGCCATACGGGCAAATGTCTCACGAATATCTTTAGCCGCAGCAAGCGGATCCGGATTGCCATTAGGACCTTCGGGATTGACATAAATTAGACCCATTTGCACTGCCCCAAAAGGTTTGGCTAGTTCCCGATCTCCGCTGTAACGCTGATCACCGAGCCAGGTGTCTTCCGGACCCCAGTTGGCATCCTCCTCAGGCTCCCATATATCTGTCCGGCCAAATCCAAAGCCGAATGTCTTGAAACCCATCGATTCGAGCGCCACGTTTCCGGCGAAAATTATCAGATCCGCCCAGGATATTTTGCGACCGTACTTCTGCTTGATCGGCCATAGCAACCTACGGGCCTTGTCCAGATTGGCATTGTCGGGCCAGCTGTTAATCGGTGCGAATCTCTGATTGCCCGTGCCACCCCCACCCCGGCCGTCTTCGATCCGGTAGGTGCCGGCACTGTGCCAGGCCATACGAATAAACAGTGGTCCGTAATGACCAAAATCAGCTGGCCACCACGCCTGCGACGCCGTCATCAGATTAGTTAAGTCGGCCTTCAGCTCCTCTATATCCAGCGACTTGAACTGCTCCTTATAGTCAAAGTCCCTTCCGTATGGATTAGACACCGGTGTGTGTTGATGCAGGATATTAATATTGAGCTGATAAGGCCACCAGTCTCGATTCGACTTACTGCCTAAAGCGGTGTGTACAACAGGACATTTGCTGCTTCCGTCAATGTCAGACACTTTGGTCCTCCTTGGATCTTACGGAGTGATGATGAGAGTCGATTGTGCCCCTGCCGATCTGGATCTAAGGACAGCCTGCTACCAAAGACACCGAGATATTGCATGGAATTAATAAGTAATCCATCCCAAGAGCCCCGACCTCGAAGGTGATCATTCAACCCTTTATTTACTGATTTTCAAATACTACTAGATGGATTAATTCTAATCAAGGAGCTACTCTAGTTTAACTTCTGAAAGAGACAGAGAAAATGAGTCGATCGCAGCAGGATTTTGTAAATCTATTACGCTCAGCTGAGCTCAGAATAACTGCCACCCGCCTAGCCGTTCTTGAAATCCTGTACACAAATCCTCACGCTGACACCGATACGGTCATCCGTAAAGCACACGCAAAGCTGGGTTCAGTGTCGCCTCAAGCGATATACAATGTGCTAGCCGCCTTCGTAGAAGCAGACCTGGTTCGAAGAATTGAACCAGCCGGAAGCGCAGCCCTGTACGAACTCAGGGTTTCGGATAACCACCACCATATTGTGTGCCGAACCTGCGGAGAGGCACAGGACGTGGACTGCGCAATTGGTCAACGACCTTGTTTGACGCCATCTGACAATCATGGCTACCTTGTGGACGAAGCTGAGGTCATTTACTGGGGCGTCTGTCCAAAGTGTCAGAAAACCACTTATTCTGAAAACGCTGATCAATAAGGTTCAGCATATTTACCCATCGAGTCAAGTAAGCACTAGGCTCGCGTCACTTCCTCCAGCAACTCAAGCAGATGTCGATAAGGCCTCCCGATTGCTCTGGCCATACCCAGCTCACAGGTGCGATTACAACTTGCGTGAGCAACGTCATCGAATGCAATGACTTCTCTAGCCTGGCCTTGAGTCGCTGATGCAGTCAACTCCGGGTGCAACATCCCACGGTCTCCGGCGAAGGCACAGCACCCCCAGTCATCGGGTATATGTACCACCTCAGCCACGTGAGACGCAATCTTAGAGAGAGTGGAATTGATACCTAACCTGGTCGACGAACACGTTGGATGAAGAGTTAGGGAACTCAGACGCCTGTGATTGGGAAGCCGATCCAAAACATTGCTCGAAACAAATTCAACTGCGTCTATAACCCGGATCTCCGCTTGGTTGGAATCTTCTTCTTTTCTAAGTAAATTAACAATTCCCTCGGTGCAAGATGAGGCATCACAAATCACCGGAAGTTGTCCGTTGTTAGTTGCTTCACGCAATGTTGAAAGCAACTTTTTGCCAATTATTTGACCACCTGGTGGCAGCCCCTTTGAGTTCCATGGAGTTCCACAACAAAGCGAATCAATACTGGCTGGTACCAACAGTTCTATCCCAACTCGAGCACAAATACTCTCTAGCGCGGATTGAACTCCTGTACCCGATTGTGCCGGAGCAAACATGGAATTTACACAAGCCGGAATATATACCGCCTGAGGGGCTTTGGGATTAGTCTTTGTCCTCCGACTTTTCCCACCTTTTGGGAGATCTGACGACCAAAGCGGGAGAGACTCCTCACCTATAATTGACCTGCCAAACTGATTTGCTCTTTGTAAAGGGCCAGCAGGTACCGAGGAGGAAATACTGAGTGCGGAACTGGCCACCCGAGTAGCAATAGCCCAATTTTTCGCTAGAGTTGTCCAGGTGCGCATCTCCCACGATTTGTGTGAGTCTGCCCGAAGCCTTTTAATCAAGTCACCTGTATTTATCGAAACCGGACATGAGGTCTCGCACATTCCATCGACAGCGCAAGTCTCAACTGCGCTGTAGGTATAGTCCCGTTCCAATTCTCCGACAAGTCCGCGATCGCCATTCAACTCGGCAGTTCTAATCGCCCGTCTCACCACAATACGCTGACGCGGTGTAAGGGTAAGGTCCCGGCTGGGACATACAGGCTCGCAATATCCACACTCTACGCATCGGTCAACTTCGGGCTCAATAGTTGGGGCGGTCTTGATGTTTCTCAAGTGGGACTTCGCATCATCACTTATGATTACCCCTGGACTCAGGATGTTGCCCGGATCCAGCAGATGCTTAATCTCCACCATCACTGAGTAAAGCTCATCACCAAATTGCCGACGAACATAAGGTGCCATTACCCTGCCAGTACCATGTTCAGCTTTTAGCGAACCGCTATGGCCGAGGATGAGATCCACCATGTCTTCAGTGAACAAAGCATAACGTTCCAGCGGCTCAGCATCAGCAAAACTGTCAGTAAGCATAAAATGAATATTGCCATCCTTGGCATGTCCAAAAATAACGCTATTTTCATATCTGTACTTATTGAACAGTACATTCAACTCAACACATGTCTGGGCGAGTGACTCAACGGGAACCGCCACGTCCTCAAGTAGTGCCGTAGTTCCAGACGGCCGGGCTTGCGCTACTGTGGCATACAGCCCTTTTCTAAGGTGCCATAAACCATCTCGACGCTCTTGATCAGTAGTTAAAAACCCTTGATGCGTGAGTCCCAGTCGCTCGAACCTATCAAGAGCTTGGGAGCAAAGCTCAGAGAGTTCCTCTCCAGTTGGTCCCTGATATTCGATCAAAAGAGCTGCCTGGTCCCCTACGACAAGATCTTTGATCTCCCTGGGTGGACTGCCGATATTTTTACCCACCCGAAGAGAGGCCGCATCCATCAGTTCAATAGCAGCTGCTCCTGTTTCGACAAGAGCCGGGAGAGCCTCATTTGCGGCATAGAGGTTTTTGAAAATAAAAAGCCCGGTAGATGCAAATTTATATGAAGGAACTGTATTGAACACCGCTTCGGCTACAAATCCCAGAGTACCTTCGCTTCCGATCACAAGATGAGCCAGTATTTCAGTGGCGCTGTCATAGTCCAGAAAGGAGTTAAGTCCATAGCCCATGGTGTTCTTCATCGAAAACTGCTTCCGCACGATATTAATGGAAGAAGAGTTACTACGAATCCGGTCACGAAGCGAGAGTAGCCCTCTATAGAGGTCAGGCTGGTGATACTGCATATAGGCATCTGAATCCGGCACAGATGTGTCGAATACCCACCCATTAGGTAGGACAACCACCATTGAGTGAAGCGTTTTATAGGTGTTTGTGGTGGTGCCGCAGGACATGCCGCTTGAGTTATTTGCAATGACTCCACCTATAGTACAGGCAACCTCACTAGCCGGGTCAGGACCAAGCTTTCGCCCGTACTTGGCTAGCTTCTGGTTAACCTGCCTTAGTGTTGCTCCCGGCTGTACCCGAACTTTTCGACCTAGGTCTAAAACTTCAATCTGGCGAAAGTTGCGCCGTACGTCCACCAAAACGCTATCGCTAACTGCCTGGCCGCTTAGGCTGGTACCACCGGATCTGAAGGTGATTGGAATGTCACTTTCGGAACATCCCGCAAGAAGTCTGGCTACATCTTTCGAATCCTTGGCAATTACTACAGCTTCAGGCACCAGCAGAAAATGAGAAGCATCGTGAGCATAAGCATATCGATCAATCGCTCGGGTGGAAATATTACCGGAATTTCCAAAGGATTTCTTCTCGACCACCCTGCTTCTCAATTGGCGTCCAACC
>JAJZLS010000046.1:2273-71021 GCA_021803345.1 Actinomycetes bacterium | reverse complement strand
AAGCTTTTATAACAGCAAACCCTAGAAACGATACCTCGATGTGTATTCTTGAACTAGATTTCCTCACCTAAAGTTATACTAAGCAACTTTGGTAAGCAAGTCGTAAGGTATTATTTTTAGCGCTTAGCACGACTTTTCTTGATTAGCTTTTTAAGGGGCTATTTGCTGTAGTGGTTATTATTGAATGCATTCACCGCCGTGCGATAGAAACTCTGAGGGTTCCCGCGAAAGCTGATAATGCCTCGATGTCACTTTGGAGCCTTTTATCATTTATTACATTTACACATAGGAAAATGACCAATCATAGAGCTGAACACTTCTAGATTTCATGCTGCCATTTAACAGTTTGCAAATAGATACGGGTTAACTAACTTAGCTCGCAATCGCCATCCCACTCGGAGAGGATTTGTCTGAGCTGGTCTGAATCTACGCCATAGTCCGATAAAGCTGAATCAAAGCTCACATACCCATCCAGCACGTCTTCCACTATTTGTTCCCACCGTCGTTCGTTTGGCTTACCAAACCCACCTCCACCAGCTTTGTGCAAGCTAATTACATCCAAATAGTTCAGCTTGTAACCCCCAAAGAGGCTCGGCAATTGTTGCTCATTTTCAGTACCCGGATTTACTACGCAGGCACCAACCTTGCCAGGTCCGCCACCTTCTAGGCCGAATGGAGCTTGGGAATGCTTCCCACCGCGGAGAGTTAGTTGAGCCTTGTGAGTTAGAATTTGGTATTCTCTCACCATTCCGAGGCCTCCTCGGTTCTTCCCGGCTCCACCAGAATCTTGAATTAGCTCGAATCTGGAAAGCCGTACCGGAAATTCGGATTCCAGAATTTCAATCGGCGCCGTTTTTGCGTTGTTTAGAAGAACGCTTACGCCAGAAACGCCGTCTTTGCTCGATCTGGCTCCGTAGGCAGAACCCACTATTTCATACTGGATAAATGGTGACCCGTCTTCGCGCTCTCCCCCTATGGCTATGCCTCCTATCCCACCCATTCCTGCGATCTTCTTTTCAGGAACTAGTCCGTTCAATGCCTGAAGCACTGCCTCTGTTACCGCTGTTGCGGATGCCATATAACTATTCGTGGGTGCAGGGAACCGCGGATCAAGTACAGATCCCTCGCGGAATTTGGTTTCTACTACCCGCGCAAGTCCACCATTGTTCGAAAGGTCAGGATCCACCATGGCCACCATTGCGTAGTAGCAGCACCCTCGAACTAAAGGCGGTCGAATATTTAACGGACCCAAGGTCTGATCGCCGGACCCAGAAAAGTCAAAGAGGATACGACTACCTGTTTTCTCGATCCGTACATGGTAATATATCGGCTGGTCAAGATTAATGCCATCATTGTCAACCCATGCATCGGCTTCATGAACACCATCATCCCAGCCCGAAATCGCTTTTCGAACTCGCTCCTCAGTCTTGTTTTGAAGTTCAGCAAATGCTTCTAAGACCGTTTCGAGGCCATACTTATCAACCAAATCATGAAGACGCTCTTCGCCAATTCTTGCAGTACCTATTTGTCCTCGAATATCACCAAGGATAACTTCAGGAGTCCGGCTGTTTGCCCGAAGAATGGACTCGACCTCATCTATCACATTTCCGCGATCCATAAATTTTACTGGGGGAAACTGGATGCCCTCTTGGAACAATTCACGGGCACTGCCGGAACCTGTGCCGGGTATCATTCCCCCTAGGTCGCTCTTATGTGCAATGTTCGCGCTGAACGCTATCAGTCTCTCTCCAACGAAGACCGGAACTACTAGTGCCATGTCAATTGAGTGCGTGACACCAGCTAAATACGGATGGTTGGTTATGAATACATCGCCGGGATATATCCTGCCGCGATAAAATTTGTATATTGCGCGCACGACTTCAGGCAGGGCAGCAACATGAAGTGGAAGAATGACTTCCTCGCCTACTACGTCCCCATTCACATCCAGTATCATGCAGCTAGCATCCTGGGATTCGCGTACAATTGTTGAATAGCCGGTTCTAAAGATACTTGTTTGCATTTCCTGGACGATTCCAGAGAGGCGGTTTTGTATTACTTGCTCAGTAATAGGATCTAGTGCCACGTCTCCCAGAATTCCCTTCTATGCAATAATTTTTAAAGCGACCCAAATTAGCCCCATCGCAATCGAAATCATATCAGAAAGTCAGCACTTTCTTCGTATATCAGCTAGCTTTGGAGGAGCGACATAAGGTGAGTAAAATAAAATTTGTCGATACGACAGTCAGAGATGGCCATCAAAGCCTGTGGGCCATGAACATGCGAACCCACCATATGCTTTCAGTATTACCCCATCTAGATACAGCCGGATTTGAAGGTATTGAGTTTGTCAATGGGGGAGCTGGATTCAAAAAGCTTGTAAGAGACCTTCGTGAAAACCCATGGGATTGGATAAACAAGGGCACAGCAATTGCAAAAAATACCCCTCTGCGTTGGCATGGTCCATTTAGCGGCCGAACGTTGAGTGGGTACATACCTCAAGAAGTAGGGGAACTGCGAATCAAGAGAGCCGTAGAGCTTGGGATACGCCACGTAAGAACTTCAAACAACTGGAATGACTATTCGGTTATGAGCGAAGAGAAAAAAAGATTTGATACTCTTGGAATGTCACCGATTATTAATCTGATCTATTCCGTTTCGCCTCGACACACGGATGAATACTATGTGAAAAAAGCAGTTGAGGCTTCAGCTCTTAATCCGTATCATCTGTGCTTTAAAGATGTTGGGGGATTGCTCACGCCAGAACGGATCCGTGATCTGGTCCCCAAGATACTTGATGCCACACCAGGAGTAATTTGGGAGTTTCACGGCCACTGCAATAATGGCTTAGGACCTGTAAACGCTATTGAATGCGCCAGGCTTGGAATCAATATTCTTCATACTGCAGTGCCTCCCCTAGCGAACGCTAACTCCCTTCCCTCCATCTTCAATCTGTCTTCAAATTTGAGAGTAGTGGGGTTCGAAGTTGATATTAATAATGAGTCTCTGAATCCCGCAAGCGAATACTTAAAATCTGTAGCCGATCAAGAGCATTTCAAGGTCGGCATGCCGTACGAATATGATCATCGTTTTTATTTGCATCAAATACCTGGCGGCATGATTTCCAGTCTTCAGCATCAGTTGACAGCGGTAGGAATGGGCGATCGCATTGATGAAGTTCTGGACGAAGTTCCCCAGGTAAGAGCTGACCTTGGCTATCCAATCATGGTAACTCCGCTTTCTCAGATAGTTGGAATTCAAGCAGCCATCAACGTCATAACCCAAGATCGTTATTCTCAGGTAACCGATCAAACCATCGAATATGCGTTAGGACGCCATGGGATTGAGGCACCGTCTCTAATTGATAAAAACGTATTAGACAAAATTTTAAACCGGCCTAGAGCAGTTGAACTAAAGGCTCTAAAGCCATGGGAGCCAACCCTTGCAGAATTGCGAAGCAAATACGGCAGAAACATCACCGATGAGGATCTGACCTTATTGGCTATAGTAGGAGATGATGCGCTTGACGTGGTTGGCGCAGGAGGTTCCAAAAAACAATATCTTAATAAGTCAAAACCCTTGGCTGATTTGCTTCGTGAGATTGCACTTAATGGCAACCACCGCTCTTATGAGATAGCAAACAACGAATTTGTCCTCAAGGTTGTAAGCAGGCAATAATTACCGACCTCCTGAATTGCTCAATTCATTCCACTTATAAAAACAAATAGGCTAAGGTAGGTGAAGTTGGCAGAACTTGCAACCGCTTCCTTGATCTGATCACGTTCTTTTACGTGACTCAGAAACCATCATCTGCCGGCAAGACTTAATGCACACCTGCAAATTCGCAACCCCAGCTTTTATATGGTTTGTTTGATTGTCATTTCAGTGCAGATACCACCTTCTTATTAGGAGGTAACATATACTTACGGTTGCGGTGGATAAGCTAGCGCCCAAATAGAGAATTAGTCGGTAATGGGCTGCTCTTTTCCGGGGGGTTTGATGAGTAAGCAAGAATTGGCAAGTCAATCGCTTCAGCAAAAGCATCTTTTGGATTTGAAAAATATTTCAAAAACTTTTTCAGCTGGACGACCGGTGCTTAAAAATGTGGATTTTTCGGTAATACCCAGTGAGATCCATGCCCTCGCCGGAGCAAATGGATCGGGAAAATCGACGTTGGTGAAGATACTCGCTGGTTATCATGCTCCAGACCCAGGAGGTGAGATTTTTGTCGATGGACAACCTGTGAATCTTCCTGTCAATCCACATGAGATTCGACTGGCTGGAGTTAGGTTTGTCCACCAAGACAACGGGTTTATTTCCGGGATGTCTGTACTCGATAATATGTGTCTTGGAAGAGGCTACTCATTTGGCCCACTATGGAAAATCAAATGGAATTCAGAACGGACAGCGATTGAGCAGGAACTGAAGCGGCACGGGGTTCATGTCGATCTAGACAGCGACGCCAAAACGCTGTCAGTTGCTACGAAGGCGCAGCTAGCAATTATCAGGGCTCTGTATTGCCGAGAGGGCGAGTTTCTGAAAGTCGTGGTTCTAGACGAGCCCACCGCGGCAATGGGTCGAGAGGAAGCTTCCAACCTAGGTGTATGGTTGCAGGAACTTGCAACTAGAGAAGGAATCGGCGTTCTATTCATCGGCCATCGGCCGCAAGAACTCAGAGAAATTGCTGACCGTGTAAGTGTGCTTCGTAATGGCGAGTTGGTTGCCACTTTCAGGTCAGACGAAATTGATAGCGAAGGCATAGTTGAAGCTCTGGTTGGTGCCAGGATAGGCTCGTTTTATCCTGATAGGGAAGATGCCGCCACAGAAGCTTTGCCAAAATTTACGGCAACCTCGGTGAGCGGAAAGCTAGTCTCTGACGTGAGCTTTTCGTTATATCCTGGTGAAATTGTAGGTATTACTGGGTTGCAAGGTTCCGGGTACGAGGAACTGCCTTATCTGTTATTTGATAAAGATCGTCGAGGAACAGGAAAGATTGTCCACGACGGTGTAGAAATCGACATTTCAAATACCAGTATCACTGAACATATAAAGCGGGGAATGGTTCTTGTTCCTGGCGATCGAGTCAATAACTCAGTGATTACTGAATTGACTATTTGCGAAAATATCTCTCAACCAAAGTTACGACAATTTAAGAAGGGTGGCTTCCTGCGGGCCGCCGATGAACGTTCGCATGCGGCTGAAGTGGCGACAGACTTCGGTGTCACCCCAGTCGGGGTGGACGCCAAAATAGGATCCCTAAGCGGAGGAAATCAGCAAAAGGTAGCTGTCGGCAAATGGATGTCGATGAACCCAGAAGTGATACTCTTACATGAGCCGACAGAAGGAATCGACGTACTTGCAAAACGCGAGATATTCAGAATACTTTCCGCTAAGGCTGCGGCTGGGGCCGCAATACTTGTATCCACTATCGAATACGAGGATCTTGCGCATATATGCGACCGAATCTTAATCTGTGGCCATGGAAAGATTCAAATGGAGCTAAAGGGTAGCGAAATTACCGGCGAAGAAGTTTTGCGTGCAGCTTACAGAGCAAGTCTGGTTGACGACGACTCTAGTGATACCGTCACGTGGACTGCTGGATAATAAAAACTGCGTCGATAGCTGTTAGGCTTTCTTGCGACGGCGGGTTCGAAACTACGCTGATCTAGCGTTGACTATGATTACGCTTACAGTTCAATCCCATGTTTAGGACCCTAGAAACTCCTGAATTGTCATGGAAAATCATTTACATGGGGATCGACCTCAGTTTCACGGGGTCATAAGCCACAATTTACATATGGCCTCTAATTTAGAGAACAAATGTAAATTGGCGGGTCTAAAAATTTGGAGCCTGGACACTGGTAAATATCAGCACTATTTCCGTCTGTTTCCGACACTGCAACTACTCACACTTCATAGATATTCCAAGAAATCAGCAGCTATCTGAATCGCTCAACACTAGATAAGCACAGGCTACTCCACTTCTTCGCCCTTCGGTGTAAACGCTACCTTTGCATCAGGCTATCTGCCATGAGCGAGCTCTCATTTTACGAATAGTGCTAAAGATTCTGAACCAATAACTTTTGCAGGCCTGATTGACTAAGTGGGCACAATCACCACGAAGTCAAGCGACGGGTAAAGCACCAGCTGCCGCCAAGCCGTCGATCATTTGTTTCAGAACTAAGGTGTACTCATGCGACAAATAAGCAGGGAGTTACTTGTAGGAGCATTTGATCTTCACACTCATGGCTATCCGGAGATTCATAAAGACTTCGGCATGGCTCTAGATGACATTGAACAGGCCGAATATGCGGAATCCAAAGGCATGGCAGGATACCTTCTCAAATCCCATATTTGGCCGACGATGGACCGCGTTTATCACGTTCGTCAACGCGGCAGCAAAATTAAATTAGTTTCGAGCATCGTCCTGAATTCGCTGGTCGGAGGTATTAAACCTGGGATTCTGGAAGCTGCAATACTTCAAGGGTGCGAGGCTGCCTTTTTCCCCACTTGGACATCAGCCAATGACCTTAGGAATGGCGGATTCTCGAGAACTATACGACGAGAATTACCGTCACTGGAACCTTATATGGCTGTGGGGCTTTCAGTCACGAACGCTGATGGAAGATTGACAAAGGACGCTTGCGATGTCCTAAAAGTTGCCAAAGAGGCTGACATACTCTTATCAACAGGACATCTATCTGGCAAGGAATGCGTGGCGCTTTCCCGCGAAGCTGAAAGGATTGGATTCAGAAAACTTGTTTTCACTCATCCTGACAGCAATTCGGTAGCAGCCACAGATGAGGAGATATTAGAGGCTGCCAGGTGTGGAGCATTCATAGAATGGACGTTACATGGAATGATGCCAAAATCACAGCGTATCAACCCATCAAAAACTGTCGAATGGATCAATAGAATTGGACCAAGCCAGTGCGTCCTTACCACCGATGTCTTTGGACCATCGAGCCTTCCAGAACCAGATGAATTGCAACTGTATCTGGGTATCCTTTACGATCTTGGGGTCTCAGTTGACGACATTAAGCTAATGTCGAATACCAATCCATTGTCACTAGTAAGTTAGATATATCTTCTTCAAGAGACTGTGATGAACCTTTCAAAAGCGCGACCATCAGATTATGGACCGTTTGGGTTGCCAGACTTGCATAAAATTGAGGTACCTTCTCCGGTTAGTTTTAGTCCCCAACCCTACTCATTCCATTGCCCAAGGCCTTGTGGAACGACTTTAATTGAGTGAGAGCAGGTGTTTCGATAACCTTATCTAGAAAAAGCTGTGGTAACTTGTTCGTATAGTAAGAGTGCCAGTTCAAGTACGTGGGGCCTACCAGTGTATTTCTGGCCTTCAACTAGAGACCCCACGTACTTGTGTCAAATAGTGCCGAAACTAACTACCGCTCCAGAGCTTGTAGAACATGTCAGTCATTGCAGATGCTGATCCCGTGTACCACTCGCCGCTATTGAACGCCGCAGGAGTAAGACTGATTGAACCTATATTTGAGGCACTAAACACACGTACCCCTGGTTGAACCTCTTTCACCAGATCAGAACTCGGTACCCCGCTTATGTAGCGAAGTGTTTCATCAGCAGCCAAGAAGCCAAGCTCTGCCAGGTTCTGTCCCACGTCGCATACAATTACCTGCTTTTGCGAAAGATTGGTCATTTGCTGGAGGCTTCCATTCACCGTGACAACTTTGACTGAACTGGCTTTCCCTGCTTGAATAATGGCCGGATCGGTATATGCGGCCATTGGATCAAATACCGGAACCACATAGTTAATATCAGGATGCAACCGCATTTGAGATGAAACAGTTGGACCAAGATCAGAAGCCCAGTTGGTAATTACAACCGGCTTCACTATAAGGGTACACTTGGGACATAATGACTTGAGAGTAGAAGCGAAGTTCTGCTCCTCAAAGTTTGAACCGAGAATCCCCGGCGAACTCAAAAATAAAACATGAGCATTTGCATTTGAGTTCTTCACAACGTAGTCAGCCGCCAGGGTCCCTGAAAGAGGATCTGGCGGCCCGGCATTTGCAGCAATTCCGGTGAGGTGGGGGTCAATCTGACTTGCATCACTTGAAGTTGGAATCGGGACGTCCAAACCTGAAATAATCGGCACATGAGCGGAGTTGGCAGCCTGTATCCCAGAGGTATAAGACTCCGGATCACCCCCGTCAACGATAATTGCGGCTGGATGTTGCGACAATCCTTGCTGGATACAGCTCCCGATGTTTACCGAAACGCCGTGGGCGTCACAAGTTAAAACCTTCACATTCTCGTGCGCCAAAGCGGTCTGAGCATTCTTAGCCACGGCAGCTACAGCGGGATTAGCAGACTGCTGCTCAATCAACCAAACAAGCTTTCCACTTGCCTTGGAAGCATTAAATGCAGGTCCAGGAGGAGTAAGCGGTTGAACTGACGAGTACTTAGCTAACTCTGCGGTTGCAGTGGCAACTCCTGCGGCAGAACTTGCCGAAGATGAACTACTCGAAGCAGCTGTAGTCGACGAAGGTGAGGATGAAGCCGTGCTGGAAGAGCCACATGCTGCCAACATAAGAGCCAACACACTTCCAGCAACAACGGCCGAGTACCTGCCTCGTTTTCTTTGTTTAGATATCTGCAGTTCGGATATCCCTAAATTTTCCATATCTATGAACTTCCCTTTCTAACATTTAACCCCAAGAGTTCTGATATCCCCAATAACGCTACGGTGACAATAAGCGCCCTCCGTAAAATGCGCTGTCAATCCAACTTCCTACGCCTAGAAGCTGAATCCCTACCACCCCGGTTGCCAGGAAATAAAGTGCCACCTGCTTCCAAACGCATTTACCCGGCCCGGAGTGAAAACCAATGATCCCAAAAATGCCGATACAAACAATGATTGAAACGAGGTCAGATCAGCTTCACCTGCGATCCCTGATAAAACCCTAATTTTCCTCAACAGCTGGCTCATCCTCCAATACCGACGAAATAATCCATGATTTCCGATCCTGTAGCCACCCACGTGTCTGGCTGATTGACGATAAAATCGAGAGCCGACTTTAGATAACCAATTCGATGAGCTTGCCCTGTTAGAAATGGATGCAGAGGAATTGCCATCACCCGGCCACGCTTCTCACGCAAACTCTCCAACCTCAGTTGCTGAAACTGATCGATCAGTCTCTGCCGATATTGCGGCCCGGTAAGTTTCTGTCTCAGCACCAGCTCCATGTCGTTCATTTCAATACTGTAAGGAACACTGAGAATGCGACTATTAGATGCCTTCATCCAAAATGGCAAGTCATCTGCTATCCAGTCACAGACATATTCGATTCCGGAATCAGCCAAAATATCAAGTGTGTTGTATGATTCTGCCAGACCAGGTCCCAGCCACCCCCTCGGGCGAGATCCAGTACCTGCATGAATCCGGTCCAACACAGATTTAATCAGGGCAGCCTCATCTTTTGGCTCCATACCGGTAAGGCGAACGGAATTTGTGGTCCCATGACCTAGCCACTCCCAATTACGCTTATTTCCAGCCTCAATGATCGCAGGATACTCATCGCACACTTCGCTGTTGAGTGTGGCGCTGACTTTAATTCCAACTTGGTCTAAGCATTCGAAAAGCCTCCATATCCCTACGCGGACTCCATAGTCTCGCCAACTATGGTTCAAGACGTCTGGTTTCGAAGCGACGGCCCGATCATTTACCGTTGCGCCGGGAAGATCAAAGGGATAATACTCCACATTTGGAATGGCCCATAGAGCTACTCCGGCATTATTAGGCCAAAGAAATTGTGGCCTGTCGATGATCGGCACATATGGATAACGAAGACCTTCAGAAATATGTAAATCTGTTTTATCAGCCAACCTTCAATCCTTTTTCATATGAAGCGGTCCCACTTATCGCATTGCACGCTGCTTCAACCGTGGCTACCGATGCATATTTCATCGACAGCTCAAAAAGTGAAACTGCATGGGAGAATTGAGAGCGGTCCCAGATCGCATCTTCAAGAAGTACCGTTTCAAAACCATGTGAATGACTGTCAACCGTACTGGCCCTGATGCAGCCGGAGGTTGTCGAACCTGCTATCAGAACAACCTGCACCCCCAAATTGCGAAGCAGGATGTCAAGCGGAGTACGGAAAAATGCACTTGCTTTGGTCTTATAAACCACAGGCTCTAGATTAACAGGTGCAATCTGGTCAGGAATTTCAAAAGCGTCGCTAGTTTCGGGCGTTACCGAGGTTCTGCTTCGAACAGTTGCACCGTAAACATCACGAAGCTTCCCGTCTGCACAAACGTAGACAACGGGTAGACCATTAGCTCTAAAAAAATTCAGCGCATTGGCTATATTTCCCAACGCATCAAGTCCAGGCTTTCCACAAGCGGTTGGGTACTCATCGATTGCCTCAAGCACATCCACTGGACGGTGTCCTATAAACGACCAAAGCGCATCGATGATTACCAGCGCTGGCTTGCCTTCCCAATTCGCCGCCTTGCCAAAACCGGCTTTCCTGTAGATCTCGCGTTCTGACTCGGGTACAACATTATCCCAAATGGGCACGACAATCCCCCCTACTTTTCGTTCCAAGCTCCAATTTGCTAAGTCTGACGTATCCGAAAAGACATAAACAAACCCCCCAATTCGAGAAACTCATTGGATATTGAATTTTCTCTACAGCAGAAATTATTACAAATTCTCAGAAAATGCCAGTCAAACTCATAGCTAATACGATTTTTATTATTATCCCCGAAATAGCAACTCCTTGCCATCTAGCCGCGCCACCGGTATGAGGCGGAAGATATTAGTGCCTCCAAAATTACTTTAAATATTTCAGATCCAATTGAACCATTGCTTGCGCGTGCTCCTTACCTTTGACAGATTCATGCTTCTCCTCTTGCTGAGAACCTATTAGAAAATGCAGTCGACCGTCTACAGCTTTTGAACGTCAGAATCGCCAGCCATGCGTTAAACCCACCACAAAACCCCAGTTCACTTGTAACTTCCACTCCTAAAAAGGTCGAGCACCAAACCTACGCACTTGAAAATGAGTCAACAATCCGTTACTAAATCACCTTGAAAGGCCAAAACCTTTGAGTACCTTTCGAGTCATAGCCATCTGTTTGGCATACACTTTACGTCTGGCCACCCTCTTCGCATAAGCTGTCGGCCCTTCTGAGGCAGCACGGAGGTTATTCGAGATGCGCGCTGCCCTATACAGCTGACTTGTAAGGCTGTTCCTTCTTGCCATGACCGGTTCCTCCCTTGGTGAAAATCATTTCAGTCTCGCCTACATCCAAGATCATAGCTATACAGCGACCATTAGAAAAGGACCAAATCCTGAGCGATTTACCAGCAAGATGCTAGTGATGCACATTGCCTTCAATTTTTGGTTAGCATTGCATAAGTGAGTGCGGAAAATAATGATCAAATTGACAACTTAGGGTTTGCCCCGTCTCAAATTGAACTATTGGCTGCATCGCTGAGGTTCAATGCGTCAGACATTTCAAACTCAATGCTGGCACTTGCTACCTTGCTTGAATCCATAGCTCCTCAAAACTGCCAGGTAAAAAAGAAAAAACGCGGACTTCGATCTAAATCAACTTCGATTGAAGAAATTTCAATCCAACTCGGTGAATATCGCTTCCTGATGTCGGTCGGCAACGGAACCAATTCCATCAGGACTACCAGATTGAAAATCGTGCGGGACATTGTGATAAAAACAGATGATCTACCAGTGGATCAATGGATAGCTTCGCTGGCAGAAATGCTTGCACTTGAATCGCAACGCTCAGAAAGCGCACGAATAGCTATCTCAAAGCTGCTAGGAGCCAATTAAAGTGAAGCTATTTGGATCACGGGGAAATAACCCGCAAAATGGAACTCCAGCGGAATCAACCACTAGAGACCTCGGTCCTCCGGAAGATCCATTAGCAACTCAGCAAGCACTTGAAAGCGGGAAGCTCCCCCCCTCTGCATTACGCAGGCTTGAGCTACTTTCTCAAGATCGCAGCTTCACTTCAGACTTGACTATTAATGAATTCTCGCTGTTAAAGAGCATCAGTCTCGATCCTATTTGCCAAGTAGCAGGCACTGCCGTCTACAGAATTGGATATCAGCCAGTCCCCTACGGCGGTTCACAACCTTTGTCGGTCCTCGCTCAAGCATTCAATGAATCTCGAAGACTTGCAACCGATCGCTTGCAACAGGAAGCCCATCTAGCACACGCCGATGCGGTGGTTGGAGCAAGAATAACCCAGGCGATGTTTGATGCTGAAGCAGGATTAATCGAATTCTCGATTATTGGAACAGCGGTTAGATCACTTGGTGGTCCACTGGATGTTCTTAAAAATAAAACCGGATCATCAGCCGTTCTGACCACCCTTAAAGGCCAAGACCTTTACTCCATGGCGGAAAATGGATTTGTCCCACTAGGGCTGGTTGGTTCAAGTGCATGCTATTTCGCTTCGCTGTCTCCATACACGTTTCAGCAAATGTACTCGATGCTCGGGACAAACATGGTGAACTTTGAAATCAGAGAGTTCACCGAAGGCTACTACGCCAGTCGACATCTCGTAATGCGTGAAATTGAAAGGGCAGCTAAAGCGGTCAATGCACGTGGAATAATCGACTTTAGTTTCAAGACAGCGACAAACAGTTATCAGGTACCCGGGGGAGAAAGAGAAGCAGTTGGAGCTGTCACCTTTATTACCCACGTACTCGCAACAGCTATTGCCGAAATAAAAGATGCCCCAAAGACATCGCAGCTAAAAATCATGTACCTCAAACCTTAGATTGATTCAGGAGACTTCGAATGTCATATGATCCCAACTCACAAGAAGGCCTGCCCGCCGATGCAGCAGGGAGGCTGGCTCAAAATAAATCGGGTCTATTCACGTCCGATCTGTCAGTAAACGAATTTCTCCTAGTAAAAGAGGCCGGTTTCGAGCCACTGGGACTTGTAGTTGGGAGCTCAATATATCACATAGGTTTTCAATTTGCCCGATGGCAGCAGAGCCAGGAGCTTACGGTTTTGAGCCAGGCTATGTATCATGCCAGAGAACTCGCTATGACCCGAATGGAAGAAGAAGCTGACCAGCTGGGTGCTGATGGCATAATTGGAGTCCGGCTGGAAGTGGGCCGATACGAGTGGGGACCCGACCTCGCTGAATTCATAGCCATCGGAACCGCAGTGAGGCACCGCGACGGTGTGCTGCATAGAACCCATGACAATCGACCGTTTACCTCAGACCTGTCTGGACAGGATTTCTGGACGCTCCTACAGGCAGGCTACAGACCATTGGGACTGGTTATGGGCAACTGTGTTTATCATGTCGCGCATCAAAGCCTTAGGCAGAGCTGGGGAACATCAATGAAGAACGTCGAAATGACCAACTTCACTCAAGCACTCTATGATGCAAGGGAGTTGGCAATGGAAAGAATGCAGGCTGAAGCTCAGGCGGTCAAAGCAGAGGGAATCGTCGGTGTTCAGCTCCACGAAAAATCCCACGGTTGGGGATCCCACACCATAGAGTTCTTTGCAATTGGATCAGCTGTGACTCCAATTTCGGACAACCATATAATTGTCAAGCCTCAGATGGTGCTCCCGATGAACGACCAGATCACTTAAAATCCCGTCGGAGCATAAAACGATCTACTGAGAATCATGGTTCACCAGGAACCCGTCGCCTACTCGTTGAACCTTTACCAGGTTGGTGGTTCCACGCTGGCCAAATGGAATACCGGCGACCACAACACAGAGGTCGCCGTCAGCCAGAAGCCCCGTATCTTTGGCCTGTGCCAATGCAGACAGGATCACCTTTTCAGTATCCACCGAAGACTCGCCAACCACTAACGGCATAACACCAAAACTGAGGCTCAAGCTGCGTGCTGCAGACTCGCTTATAGTGGCTCCGATAACCGGCACCGAAGGCCTGAACTTAGAGATAACACGGGCACTATGTCCTGATTCTGTAACCGCCACAATGGCTTTGATAGGCAGATAACGGGTCAGCTGCTCGGCACAGTAACCAATACCATCTGCAATAGTCTCCCGCGAAGGCTCAGGACGATTCAATAAGGTTAAAGCTTGGTTTTGGAGCTCTTCCTCAGCTCTCGATGAAATTCTGGCCATGTAGGTGAAGGCTTCTATCGGGTGCGCTCCGGAAGCGGTCTCAGCCGACAACATCACTGCGTCAGTTCCATCAAATATCGCGTTTGCCACATCTGCAGCCTCAGCGCGTGTTGGCATCGTTGAAATAATCATTGACTCCAACATTTGGGTAGCCGTAACAACCGGTCTACCTATGGTATTGCAGAGATGTATTATCCTCTTCTGTTCTATCGGAACTTGCTCTGGTGGAATCTCAACACCCAGGTCTCCCCTGGCCACCATAATCCCATCAGAAGCCCTGACTATGGCTTCAATATCATCAAGTGCTTCTGGACGCTCAATCTTAGAAATGATCCGATGAGCATGACTTGGTGAAAACTTGGAGATCACTTCTCTGGCAAGCAGCACATCCTCTACTCTGCGAACAAAGGAAATAGCAAAAAAATCAACTCCCAGATTTACGCAAAACTTGATATCTTCAATGTCTTTTTCAGTAAGAGATGGGAGTCGAATTTGCGCCTGAGGAAAATTAACCCCTTTTCTAGAACCAAGAGTTCCTCCAACCTCAACGCTTGCCTGCACTCTCTGACCCGAAACTGAAACCACTGTCATCACGATTGCACCGTCGGCAAAACTCACGGTCTCGCCTACCTCGAGTTGAGACAGCGTTCCAAGGGCAGATATCGGAATCGACCGATCGGACGCGGGAGCATCATCCACTTCTCTCAGCTCTACAACGTCGCCCACTGAAAGTTCAATTGGATTTTCCAGAACTCCAACTCGTAGCTTAGGACCGGAGATATCGGCCAGGATTCCGACGTGACGACCATGGGACTTGGCGATCTTGCGCAGCTGCTCAAAAGTCTTTTGGTGAAGCTCGTGAGTACCATGCGAGAAATTCAGCCGGGCAATATCCATTCCACCGGCAACGAGAGCGTTGAGAACCTGCTCCGACTCAGTGGCTGGACCTAATGTACATATGATTTTTACCCTACGCATATACACTGAAATAACACGCCTTTTCGAAAATTCCAAATTCCTTTTTGGCATTTTATGGCACAATTAACCAAGCTCAATCCAAATTATTACCTTTGACATGCGATTTTCATAGTATAAATCTGGCAAAAAATCTTAATAAAACCTATCCATGGCAAGAGTTGAAACTTGGGAAGCAGACCCCTCCTGGATCTCCATTACCTAGTGACTTATCTTTGAATATCTGCCAAGCTCACCACCAATTGCCGACTCCCCGGAATTGAAGATGCCAATATAATTTACAACCAAGCTGGCACCTTTGGGGCGCTGCCA
The DNA here is from genome assembly GCA_021803345.1 of Actinomycetes bacterium. Classification (GTDB taxonomy): domain Bacteria; phylum Actinomycetota; class Acidimicrobiia; order Acidimicrobiales; family Acidimicrobiaceae; genus SCQM01. The sequence goes on along the minus strand of JAJZLS010000046.1, from coordinate 55,602 downwards.
TCTGAAGTGCTAAATGAGAGACCCTCTCCTTCACTTCTCCCAATCATGTAAGCCAACAAATCTGAAAGGCTGCCAGTAGTTGATACCGCATCTGGAATTTCATGTGTCAACCAGATCCTGGCTACGTCTGTTGCAATCAGACGTAGCTGTGGGGGATCCTGCCGGGAGGGGAAGGTGGACACTACTTCCTCCATTAGAGCAACTAGCAGTTCTAGCGGAAATTCAGAAAATGAAATACCCACGTTAAGGTCTACGGAGTGAACCCAAATCTCCCTGTTACGCATCCACGCTATTTCAAACACCGGTATATCTCTACCACGGGCACTTTTCACAGTGTATGTAAGCTGGTCATCAGTGAGTGAACTGATTGCCTCAGCCAAGTCCTTACTTGACGAGGAAAATTCGCCTACCAATTCAGACAATGGCTTGGCGGCACCTTCTTCGATGTCTTTTGCCCTCTGCTCATTACTCTGATACATGGGGGTTTCTATCCCAGTTTTCGCCCAAACCGTAAGGTTCACTAGAGCTCGGGCATTTGAAATGACGTGGGCAATGAGCAGAGCGTCAGACCAGCCCTCTAGCAGAGACGGTTGGCGCAGAGTTTCCTGGTTGAGCATTCCGAGTCCTTTTTCAAAAAGGCCGGTGCCTTGGTCCATCCAACGTATCTGTCTTTCGAATTCCGCCTGATTAAAAGTCACAGTGCTCTCTCTTTTCTGGTTAATCAAACATTCCGACAGATATTGGTCAGCTCACCAATACCTTCTATCCTAGTTACCAGCCTGTCCCCGTCTTTGAGATAGCGAGGCGGCTTCCTGGCGTGGCCTACTCCTCCTGGAGTGCCGGTAGCAATCAGGTCACCTGGCCTTAGGGTTGTGATTTGTGAAATGTAAGAGACCAGGGCGACAGGATTGAATACCAGATCCTTAGTGGAGGTCTGTTGAACTATTTCGCCATTCACTTCGCAACTCAGATCCAATCCCTCGTCTGTGACTTTGGAGATTTCCATTGCGACAAGGTGGGGTCCGACCGGCGTGGACGCTTCAAAAGTCTTTCCTTGCAGCCACTGCAGTGTCCTATTCTGCCAATCTCGCGCAGTAACGTCATTCACTATCGTAAAGCCGGCAATAGCCTCAGCCGCCTCTTCCTCCGAACAATTTCTGACAGTGCTGCCAACCACAACTCCAAGTTCAGCTTCCCAGTCCATCATTACCGACGCTTTAGTCAGTGCGATATCGTCATTGGCTCCGATCAGGGAGTCCGTAAACTTTGCAAACAGTGTCGGATAGGTGGGAAGTTCTCTACCCATCTCCAATATATGGTTCCGATAATTCAGCCCAACACATATGATTTTCGATGGTGAAGGTACCAACGTTGCATAGTTGAGACCATCTACCGAATAGGTGTTCCCAGTCTCTTTAGCCCCGCTTTTCCATGAGGGATCAGCCAAAACTGCCCCAACGTCCAAGTAATCGAGTTCAACCGCCTGGTCTCCATCAATCCTTACCGCTCTAGTACCGCCAGAGACACGAATTGTAGCTAATTTCATTCTCAACCCCTCAGTCCTGAGCCCAAACATCCAGACTCGATGAAAAATATAAAGCTAATCATCTAAAAACACGCGAACCAAGAAAGATTGGAACGCGTAACTGCTAAAACGCACAAAAATATTTTTGGGGCCACATTTGGGCCCCGAAAACGCAATCTAGTCCAAAAATTCGGCCCTATCTAAACCCAGCGCCTCAAAAACCGGAGCATCAGACGTGCAGAAAAAGTCTGCATCATGGGTTGCTTCGATACTAATTGGACACCAGGATGGAACTGCGAACATGTCTCCCTCGTCAAGATAGAACCGCTCTTCACCGATGGTCGCCACTGCAGAACCTCTGAAGGTGACCCAAACAGACGACCCGTTTCTTCTACTAGTACGCGTCTTTGCCCCGGCGCTTACTCTGTGCATGGAGCACCTCATGGTAGGCATGACGTCGATTCCTCTTGTGGGATCGACAAACCTCAGCGAGGCAGTGCCAGTTTCACTCTTTCGTAACGTATTTGCCAGAGCTCTATCAGTATCCTTCCAGCGATAAGCAAAAAGTGGAGAATAAGCCTGGGTGACCTTTTCTTCAAACGGGACGAGACCTGCTCCGCTTCCAAAATGGAGTTCCGAGTTAGAGGTGGGATCCACTGCCCTGTTTACCATTTGATCTGGACCGTTTTCGAAAAATACTGCATCCAGTGACCTGGCAAGTGGCAGATCAAGTGCGTCGAACCAAAGCATAGGCACATCACCAGGGTTGTGGTGCTCGTGCCATGACCAACTGGGTGTCAGTACCAGATCGCCAGGTGACATTGCAACAGGATCCCCATTTACGAGCGTCCACACTCCTGAACCCTCTATCACAAATCGAAGAGCTGCTGGAGTATGACGGTGAGCAGGAGCAACCTCACCAGGTCCTAAATACTGAACCGCACCCCAAAGGGTGGGAGTTGCAAAGGGTTGACCCGAAAGACCGGGATTCGACAGCGAAAGTACCCTGCGGTCCCCACCACGATCAATCGGAATCAATTCGCCCGAACGTTCGGCCAGTTCTTTTAGTGTCTTCCATTTCCATGCAAAAGGAACGGCGGCCAAAGGCGGCTCCTTTGGCATTATTCCTTTTTGCACCCAAAGGGGCTGTAAATCTGCCTCTGCGACAGCTTGATAGAACTCGTTTACTTGATCCTGTTTCGGCATTCCATCTGGAGCCGTAAATTTCGGACTCGCCATATCTAATCTCCTTTCCTTGAAGAAATTACTTTCCGAACACCATCACACCTATAGCCGAATGGACAATCCAAATACGACAATTAAATCTCCGATTCATGCGTTTCCTTATTCACCATATTAAGACTTATTGACCCAAAGTGAAAGACCGGATTTACCCGTCGCTTTGGTTCCTAGCTCTGCTTCATTCCTTGTAATCCCAGCGCTCCAGTAGCTGCACCTTTAGTTACAGAGAGCGTTGCTCCTTGGTCGCTCACATGGACTTTTAACCTGCCTATCTCTGACACCTCAGCAACTATCACGTCACCACTGTCTATTGGGCCCACGCCTGCAGGAGTCCCAGTGGAAATAATATCTCCGGGCAATAGCGTCATTACCGAGGAAACATACTCAAGCAGTTCAGGGACTCCCCAAATCAGCTGCGAAATTTTGGCCTGTTGCCTCAGTTCGTCATTCACCCAACAGCGGAGCTGGAGATCCGCAAGTGAATTGATTTCGTCGCTTGTTAGGATCCATGGCCCCATTGGAGTAAACGTGTCAAAGGATTTCCTGGTGGATCTGTCCTCTCCTCCACGCATGGTGATGTCTAGCGCAATACTGAAACCGAAGATATAGTCGAAAGCATTGTCGGCTTTTACATTTCGGGCTTGCCTTGAAATGACAAAGCACAGTTCGCCTTCCTGATCGAATCTTCTATCGCTATAGGGAAGCCTGACTGTGCCACGATGGCCGATCAAAGAAGAGGGTGCTTTCAAAAATACTCCCAGAGAATCGATATGACTGGCTTGATTCATCTCTGTCATATGATCCAAATAGTTCACCGGTGCAGCAACTATCTTCGAAGGATCGGGCACAGGGGCGGTCAGGGTAAGGGAGTCCAACGGAACTCCATTACCCTCGGATGCCAGCTTCTCAATTCCGCCTCGTAGACTCTCAAAATTGGAGATCACAGCTCTCATCAAACCTCGGGATCTCTCCCAGGAATCTGGGATAGCGCCGCTTATGTCAACCACAGTCTGGTCGTGGCATAACACCGCTACACTAGACCCATTTTCTCCAAAACTTAATAGACGCACCTTGTGCTCCCCCGCTTGCTAATCCCTAACACTTACCATCTAATCTGCGGCAACCTAGATTAGAACCAGTTCATGAGTCTCGGGAGCAAACAGCTCCTCGATTTCATAGGCCCTGTTAGCCAGGCCCTGATCGTAAGAGTATTTAAGAAAACCCTCTAAAACAGTCCGATTTGCTTCAACTCCGTAAGGCCAATAGTCTTCCCCCATAACCTTCTTTGTCTCCTCATAGTTCTGAATACTCCAGGGGAGAGTGTGAAGCAATGCGACGCTTTCCTCCAGCCGCTTAATCACCAACGCCTTCGACTCCAGGAAAGCTTTGTACATGGATCCGGCTATCCATTTGCCTGACTCATAGACGTCTTTGCGCATAACAATCGTATGCATGATCGGAAATATCCCGGTGGCTTTGAAATAGTCCATCTCTGCCTGCTGTGAATCTGCCCACAATCGATCGACTAATGGATTCTTATCTAAGAATGGCTGAGGGGACCTGGGGCTGTAAATTGCATCAATTTCCCCGGAAAGAAGCATCTCTGAAAGAGTCCTATGCTTAGGTATTGGAATTATCTCAACACCTTTGGGGTGGATCGAGATCTTCTCATATCGGCCCGGCTCATGCAATCCACCGGTGCGGTAACTGACCGAATCTATGGGAACTCCATAGTGATCCGCCAACATTCCCCTGATCCATACTGCCGCTGTGACCTGATATTCAGGTATCCCTATCACCTTGCCAATCAAATCGGTAGGCTTTTTAATCCCACTGTTTGTATTTATATAAATTCCAGTATGCCTAAAAGCGCGGGACGGAAAAACCGGGAGGGCGATGAAACGGTCTGAGGTGTTCCTGCTTAGAACATATGATGACAGTGAAAGTTCAGACATTTCAAACTCCTCATTCCTGGTCATTCGGAAAAATGTCTCCTCGACCGGAAGCGAAATATAGTTGAGGTCTATGCCCTCAGGTTGAACTCTTCCATCTGCCAATGCTGCTGTTCTATCGTAATCCCAGCAAGCCAGCGTGATTCTTCGTTTCACTTGTTCTCCTTGATCTTGACTTTTGACGTCAATCCATTAACTAATGATGATCCAAAACAGCTTTAATTACCAGTCCCTCGTGCCACCTCATAGAGCAGTCTGGTGAGAGATACCCGGTCATCGGGCTCAAGCGATCGAAGCAGTATCTCCCCAACCTCTCTTACTTTAGGCACCACCTGACCTCTAGTACTCTTACCTTTCTCACTCAGCCTCAGCAGCCATCGCCGACCATCAGAATCATCTCTTGAACGTTCAATAAGGCCCTTGTGTCTTAGGCGTGCAACTATATCCTGGCAGGTAGAAGTATCAAGCGAGGTCAGTGAACTCAGCATTGTCTGGTCAATTCCCGGCTTGCTGTAGAGTACGTTTAGCACTGCAAATTGAGGGCTGGTCAAATCTTCGCCAACTACCGATGCCCACACTGAGGTATGAACCTGCTGTACCCTGCGTATCAGGTGTCCAGGCGCAAAGTCAAGATCAAAGGCATCTTCAACTACGTCTTTACCCTCCTTTAGTCGAGCCATGCCCTCACCTTCATCTTTGCAGTACAACAGCCTCCACACCTCTTGCCGGTAGTCCATTTAGAATTCAACAAACTCTATTTATTTCGTGAATAGAGTCCAAGCGAGATCCCGTAAAGATATTCGATCATACCTTATTTACATCTGTGCAAATAAATAATTCCTGGGAGATTCGCACAGCAAGACAACTAATGACTAGTGCTTTCCGTAAATCCATTCAATATGAGTATGGTCATCAGGATCCCTTTGCCTGAATAACTCATCCCGCAGCATCATCCCTAGTCCATCAATATGCCAAATGTCGCCCCAAGTCCTTGCCGTTGTTTGAATTCGAGATGCGTGCGGCCTGCGAATATTCTCATATTTCACTAATGCCTCATGCACGCTGTCGTGAGGCGCCTTGAACACCTCACCGATGACGTACGCGTCCTCAATAGCCTGGCATGCCCCTTGTGCTAAATACTGAAGCATGGGATGAGCCGCATCTCCAAGTAAAGTTATATTTCCCTCGGTCCATCGGTCAATTGGATCCCGGTCATACATTGGCCATCGATGGTCTTTGCCAAGCAACTTGCTGGCAGCTTTTATATGATCGCAGGCCGCCGATAATTTGAGGTCCAGCTCCTCGGGATTACCCCAATCCTCTTTGCCTTCAAGATACTGATCGCTTCTAAACACAGCAACCTGGTTATAGAGTTTTCCTGATCGGAGGGGATACTGAACGTAATGCATCCCAGGTCCAATCCAGGCAACTACCTCATCTAATGGTGCGTGCACAGTCGCCATCTCTATGGGTACTGCACCTCTATAAGCTACGTATCCGGAACAAATAGGGGAATCATCCACCAACTTCTTTCTGACTGTTGACCAAAGACCATCAGCTCCAATTAAGGCTTTCCCGCGGTAGGAAGAACCATCAGAACATGTTGCAACGATCCCGCCATCGGTGTTATCCACCTCGATAATCTCTTTGCCGGGACAAAGTTCAATCGAGGGTTCCTCCTGGCAGGCTTGCAAAATGGTGCTTAGAAGATCATTCCGATGCATCACAACATAAGGGGTTTCATAACGTCGAAGGAAATCCTCGCCTATCTCAAGGTAGGTGAGCGGAGTATCGGTAAGGGCAGCCCTGATTACCAATTTATTAGGTAAGACTCCAAGAGATTTTATTTTCTCCAGCAGTCCGAGTGACTCCAGTACCCGGGTAGCATTTGGTGCCAACTGCAGGCCAGCCCCAATTTCGGCAAACTCAGGTGCTTTTTCTAAAACCAGCACTTCCTGCCCAACGCGGGCCAGCGACAAAGCTGAGGCCAGACCTCCAATTCCGCCACCGACAATTACAACTGGACCGTCAGAACCGCCCTCACTCTTAGCCATTTTAAATGCCACCTTTTCAAGCAAACAGCTTGGAAACTAATCCGTATACGGATAATCCTATTTAAGAGACATTAGTCACTAAAGAAGGAACTTTCCTCCTTTTTATAAGTTTTTTTAAAAATACTTCCATCCAGCTGCTTCCCAAGATGGCAGGTGAGGCAGGAACAGCAGAGTGGAGCGAACTTTTTTTTATTCCCCTATGCTTCGATGCTCAACTACTAGATTTATAAGAATCGTTTAGCGGTAACTCACAACCAGTATTCGTCGATGGACCTTTGGCTCTTATTTCTTAATAGATCCAGCTGATCGTCAAACATCATATGCACCATTGCGCCCAGGGGAAAATGACAATAGAACTTGAAGTTGCAATCGAGAGCGCCAAACAGGGCAACGACCAAGGCATCGTCACCTTGTTCAGGTCATTCAACCCACAACTACTACGATTTTTAAAGAATCAAGCGCCAAACCAATATGAAGATATCGCGTCCGAAACCTGGCTGGCGATCGCAAAAGGTATTGCAAACTTTAATGGAAATCCACACGACTTTCGATCATGGATGTTTTCGATAGCCAGAAGAAAACTGGTGGATCATTACAGAACTGCAGGAAAATCAAAAATTGCCTTTGAAAACTTAAGAACCCGATTCAGCCAAGAGCAGTCACTAAATGAAGCCGACAGTTCGTCCGAAGCAGCTATATCAAACCTTTCCGCCGAGTCCGCCATAGAAGAATTAGTAAATCAGCTCCCACCTCATCATGCCGAAGTGCTTTTGCTCCGGATACTCGGTGAACTCAGCGTAGAAGAAGTAGCAAAAATCGTGGAAAAAAGTCCCGAAGCAGTCAGGGTGATTCAATACCGAGCCCTTAATTCGCTCTCTAAAAAATTTAAGAGAAATTTTGTAACGGAATGAACGATGATAGCGATTACCAAATTGACATGAATGACGGACCCATTAGCCCAGAACAATTCGAGCTCCTGCTGAAAGGGAAGCTAGATCCGTCCCAACTTTCGGGACCGGCTAAACATATTGCTGAGCTAATAAATGCAGCTAAGTCACCAGCCACCGAGGCTGAACTAGCTAACCAGGCAAGCATGGTTTCAAGCTTCAAAGCAGCCATGGTGCAAGGGTCTATCACCAATTTGGAGCCCGAAAGGAAACGACGCATGCTATCTAAGCTGCTTGCCGCCAAAATCGCTGGAGCAGCACTGGCTGCAACTGCACTATCTGGAACTGCTGTTGCTGCCTTTAATGGAGACCTCCCATCCTCAGTCCAGTCATCGCTGTCTGGATCACTTTCGAAGGTAGGAATTTCCATTCCCTCTTCAACCACTTCGGGTTCTTCTTCGTCATCTGACATTACGCTTCCCAAGGCATCAGTTAGTGGGAGCGCTACTGCTGCCGCTGGCTCCAAAAATGGGCTAACCAACGGCGTGGATCAGGGACTGGCAAACGGTAACAGCCTGTTCGGCCTGTGTACCGCATACCTTAGCTCCACTGGTGCGAGTTCATCTAGTACCTCCACCACTGGTGCCAGCACCACAACCTCATCTACGACATCTAGCACAACCTCTACCACATCAGCAACTAGTAGCACCTCGGTATCAGGTTCGCTAGCGCTGCAGAGACTGCAAGCGTATGCTCACTCAAAGGGAGAATCAGTTACGCAGTTGTGTGGCACCTCTACTCATCCAAGTGGGCACAGTTCATCTGGCGGACAAAGCTTTGGGCAATCACAGGCTAAGGCTCACAACCAAACCAACTCGCACTTTCCATTCTCTGGCAGTTCCAGCACCACTACCAGTGCAAGTACCTCGAGTACGACAGATTCAGTCAATCAGCCGCCTACCACTTATCGAAATGGCAAGGGTGGAAATCCTCACTCAAACGGTCGCATCAGCGGTAGCACTTCTGTGGGTATCAGTCACAGCCCATTTGGTGGCTAACTAGCCAAACATTTCCCCGACACCCCAAGAGCCGGATGTTCTCTCCCCGCCAAGGAGCATCCGGCTCTTTCCTTTTAATACAATAGATCTGCCTAATAAGTCAGACGGGCAAATCTATCTTTTCCAGCGAGATCCTGAAATATTTCGAATCCGCTATACCCAGCCACCTCAGCCGCCTCAACAACAGCGCTTCCATGACTCTCGTCGATTTCCAGCAGCACTCGTGCCCCGCTGCCGCTCAGCCAGTTTTGGGCTTGGCAAATTATTGGAAGAATGATGTTCAAACCTTGGGGTCCCCCGAACAAAGCCACATGAGGCTCATAATCTCTAACCACAGGAGGGATCTCGGAGGAACTGGGCACGTAAGGAGGGTTCGACACAATCAGATCAAATTTCAGTTCCTTGTCCAATGATTCGAATAAATCCGACAGAACAAACTTCACTGTACTTTGGGTCGCAAATCGATCTAGATTTTCCGTCGCTAACGCTAGCGCTTCAGTTGATATGTCAGTAGCTACAATATCGAGACCTGGAACTTCGACTGCAAGAGAAATAGCTATAGCCCCGGTTCCTGTGCCGATCTCAAGGACCCGCCTGCCTTGGAGTGCTTTTAGACTATCTAAGACTAAATCAACCAGCTGCTCGGTCTCAGGCCTCGGAATCAGTGCTCTGGTATCACACTTCAGTTCCAGAGACCTGAAACTCCAGTGGCCAAAGATGTACTGGATCGGCTCTCCGTCGTTGAATCTCCTGGCCATCTCGAGGGCAGCAGGTTCTTGATTTTGCTGTGAAAAGGAACTGGATACTTCCTCGAGTATCCATCGGACCAGCTGAGGCTGGTTTACTAATTTCGATAGACGCCGCCCAATCTCAGAATCCAGGTCAGAAGTTAGACCATCCATTTCGAATTAGCTACCCTGACTCTCTAGTTGCCTGGTACGCTCATCGAGCAACAGGGCTTCAGTAATCTCTTCCAATTCCCCCAAAAGGATGCGATCCAAACGGTAAAGCGTCAAACCAATCCTATGATCGGTAACCCGATTTTCCTTGAAGTTATAGGTGCGGATTTTCTCAGATCGACCCCCGCCTCCGATCTGAGATTTCCTCGCACTTGAAAGCTCTGCTGACTGCTTTTCCTGCTCTAACTTTAGTAACCTGGAACGAAGCACCTGGAGAGCCTTGGCCCGGTTCTGAATCTGGCTCTTCTCGTCCTGCATAGCCACCACCAACCCGGTCGGCAGGTGGGTAATTCTGACCGCACTGTCTGTAGTATTTACAGATTGTCCCCCAGGTCCAGTGGAACGGTATACATCTATCTTTAGGTCATTGGGGTCGATCTGTACTTCCACTTCTTCGGCTTCGGGGAGAATCGTGACTGTGGCAGATGAAGTATGCACTCTGCCTTGAGACTCTGTCACCGGTACTCGTTGAACACGGTGAGGGCCACCTTCATGCTTTAGCTTGCTCCACGCGTCCTGCCCTTTAACTATGAAAGTAACGTCGGTGTAGCCGCCTCGCTCTGATTCGTCAGCACTAAGCAACTCCCATTTCCAACCCTGGCGATCGCAGTAACGGATATACATATCAAACAGGTCCTTAGCAAACAGGTTGGCCTCTTCTCCGCCCTCGGCACCACGAATCTCTACAATGACGTTCCTTCCGTCGTTCTCGTCCTTTGGAAGCAGGGCAAGCTCAAGATTCTTGGTCTGCAGTTCCAGATTGGCTTCCACTGACTCCAGCTCATCTCTGAGTAACTCCCTATCCTCGCCGGATGACTCACTTATCATCTCTTTTAGGGTGTCCACCTCGCTCTTGGCATCAAGATAAGCCTTGTAGCAAGTGACAATAGTTTCTAATTCCTTGTGCCTGCGGGAAAGTTCCCTAAATTTCTTTTGATCTGAATAAATGGAAGGGTCACCTAGCTGCACCAGGACCGCGTCGTACTCTTTAGTTATTTCTGAAAGTCGATCAAACATGCTTTTCCGCTTGCCACCTAGCTCGGGTTAGATATTTTCCATTCTGACGTTAACGCGGCAGTGGCTATTTCAAATGCAGCCAACTGAACCAGACGCTCTATTGCAATAATCCTACTTTTATCCTGGCTGACCATGATAGAACCACTAATATTTCTGCCGTGACCTATGCATGACTGGGTCACTTCATATAACTTTGCCACAGCTCCAAGTACAATCCCAGAAAATATCCCCAGCACTCGTTCGGTGCCGTCAGAATATATAGCAAGTGCGAAGGAAATGTCGTCATCTATGAAGCTGGACTTATAATTTTCAAACATCAAATCGTCCTCGGACGCCCCCCGAACCCGTCCTCCCGAAGACCATATACCCTGGCTAGGCCAGTCGGCTCCGCGATCCAGCTCAATTGGAATAACCTCTATAGCGCCTACGATCTCCGGCTTTTGCACCAGAGTCATCCTCATCCACCTGGGTAGGCTTAGCCTGGCCAATGGATGAAACTCGGAATGACCTAATCGAAACTTCTCAACCACCTTGATTGTGGCATCTAAAAGTTCCGTCGGCTCCTGCGAACCCAAAAGCATCGATTTTGCCATTCTGTCGGTTCGGCCAACTCCAATTTCCAGTTTCAGAGACCCCTCGCTCAGTCCACACCTGCCGACTTCGAGCCCCAAATACGTTGCAATCAGAGTGTCGGAGACAAAGAGGACCTGGCACCCTTTGGAACTGAAAAGTTCCACCATATCGTCAGCGCCTTGAAGCTGCATAAATCCGCTACCTGCCTTCCGGTCCTGAACAAACACCTCAAGATCTGAAGCTGGCTCAACCATTTTGGTACGATCGGAGTCCACTTCAAATATCTCGAGCGCCACACGAAAGGCCCGGCTCTGGAATTTAAGCACCTCGGCAAATCTGGAAAGTGATTCCCTTTTGCCACCGAGGACAAAGGGGACTAGGTAGATATTTATACGACTCAGAGTCCACTTCGAGGCGAAAAAGACAAAAGGAGAAATATCAATCTGACCTAAGGAAGTGACGAGAATATGACCGGCTTCCCCAACCACAGCTGCAACAAACGTCGGCAGTTCATGAAATGCGGCACCGTCTAGGTCTTGATCTGGGTCAACTTTGCCTATAGATGCAACAAGGGTTCCCAAAAGAGGAGAACCCTTGTCAACTCGGTCTGACTCAAACACTATCTAATCTCAGATCTGAAACGACTGACAATAACTTTACTTCTTGGCAGGCTTACGCTCTCCATAACGCCTTTGGAAACGCTCTACCCTACCACCAGTGTCAACAAGCTTTTGTTTCCCGGTGTAGAATGGATGGCACTCGCTGCAAAGTTCCACATGCAGCTCTGGTTTAGTTGATTTTGTCACAAAACTATTACCGCATGAGCAGTGCACAGTGGTGACCATATAATTTGGGTGAATTTCTGGCTTCATAACTTATCCATTCTAGCGAGACTTTAAAAATTCCAAACTATTCCACACAACAGCGCAGATACCTCTTAGTAGTTGGTTGGCAACTGAGTCTTGGCGATTTCCATTAGAAACTCATCATTTGACTTGGTCGAACGGACTTTGTCAATTAAAAGTTCCAGACTTGGCGCTGAATTGCCATCGCCCCCCAGGGCATTGAGAACTCTCCTCAGTTTCCATACTTGAGCCAGCTGATCTTTATCAAACAGCAGCTCTTCGTGACGAGTCGAGGAACCGTTTACATCTATCGCGGGATAGAGGCGTCGCTCCGCAAGGCGCCGATCAAGCTTGAGTTCCATATTACCGGTTCCCTTGAACTCTTCGAAAATTACTTCGTCCATTCTGGATCCAGTCTCAACAAGTGCGGTGGCTAAAATCGTCAGTGATCCACCCTCTTCCACATTTCTCGCTGCTCCAAAGAATTTCTTAGGCGGATATAAGGCTCCGGAGTCCACACCACCAGACATGATTCTTCCAGAGGCTGGCTGAGCAAGGTTATATGCCCGTGCAAGCCTGGTAATACCATCAAGAATTATTACTACGTCTTTGCCCATCTCCACTAAACGTTTCGCGCGCTCTAAAGCCAGCTCAGAAACGGCGGTATGCTCCTCGGCCGGCCTGTCAAATGTGGAAGCCACGACCTCACCTTTTACCGACCTTCTCATGTCGGTGACTTCTTCCGGCCGCTCATCTACCAGCAAAACCATCAGATACACCTCCGGATTATTGGCCTCAATGCAGTGAGCTATATGCTTCATGATGGTGGTTTTACCGGCTTTGGGAGGGGAGACTATCAGACCTCGCTGGCCCTTGCCTATCGGCGATACCAGATCGACAATCCGCGCAGTGACGTTAGCCTGGTCTCTTGGGGTTTCAAGCTTTAGCTTGACATCTGGAAACAGTGGCGTCAAGTCTTCAAACCGGGGCCTCGATTTCACTTCCTCGGGGTCAATCCCATTTACCCTGTCCACTCTGACCAGAGCTGGATATTTCTCATTGGCATTGGCAGCCCTTGCTCCGCCAATCACCTGGTCCCCCTTGCGCAATCCATACTTACGCACAACAGATATGGCTACATAGACGTCTTTGACACTGGGGAGATAGGCACTGGAGCGTAGAAATCCAAAACCTTCATCTCTTAGATCGAGAATTCCGTCCACATCGGTGAGTTCTACCGGCACCGCGGGTTCCGACGGTGTCTCACGATCACGATCCCGATCCCTTCCTCTGCGGCGACGGTTTCTTCGTGATCCCCCTTCGGACGATTGTTCGGGCACCTTACGCTGCTCCAAAGGTTCTTCCGGGGCCACCTTTTCAGATGGCTCGGCTACTTTGGCTACAAATTCCTGATCTATAAGCTCGTCGGTTGAAACCGCTCCATTAGATCCATTCGATCCATTTCGTGCACCTGGATTTACAATACGCCGGCGGGGCATGGTGGCAGTGGTAACAACTATCGGCGGTGGAACCATCGACTCGGAACCCTTCTGATCCTTAGGCTCGCCAAGATCAGATCTCTGTTCAACTGGCTCTTCCGTGATCTTCATGTCCACAGGACTCTCTGACGCAATCTGCTCGCTCAGCTCGGCCTGTTTAGCCTTGGGGGCCGTCCTGGACCTTCGAGGCTTTTCTGCCTTAGGCTTTTCTGCTGCCAGCTCAAGCTGGGGAACTACCCCTGCTGACTGCAGTATAAGGTCTATAACTTCACCTTTTCTCGTTCTAGAAGTGGTCTTCAGCTGCAGAGCTGAAGCAATCTGAACAAGTTCATCACGATCTTTTTTTTCTAGAACGGAACGTTCGATCTGAGACTCAGTGCTCATCTGGTCATTTTCCAATCTCTAATTTCCAAAAATATAAACATTCAATTTTGCCCCGCAGTATTGTCCCGCCACCACATCTGTGCTGAGTTACTCGAATGCTCGCATAGTGACACGGTAATTTAATCTAGATTCATACGTCATTTAAGTCCTATCCCGGAACGGGGACTAGATCGATCTAGGGAGCGAAGTGAGCATTACTCGCACAAATTTAAACATACATTACTATTAGGCTCCCGCTAAAATCCCACACAAATATGGCCGCTTTGACCAAGGATTGTATAGTGATTCAGCGGCTTGGCCAACGAGTAAACAACTGGAAGTAACCAATTATTGATCTGATCATACATAACTCACGGACTCTATAGACCACTTTAGCAAGAAATTTAACTTTTAAGCGTGATTTTTAAACTCCCAGTTCCTTTGAAATTGCCTCATATGTGGCATCCACCGCATCAGGAACAGTTATTTGGGATATCGCTACGTCTGGATCTTTCAACCCATGCCCGGTAAGAACGCATACCACAGTAGAACCCTTGGGAATGTCAGTGCGCAAAAGTCCAGCTACTGAGGCTGCTGAAGCGGGCTCGCAAAAAACTGATTCCCTGCTTGCCAAAAAACGGTACGCAGCCAGTATCTCTGAATCCTCCACCGAATCTATCAATCCACCGGACTCGTTCTTAGCGGCAACGGCATTGTCCCAGGAGGCAGGATTTCCAATTCTTATCGCAGTTGCCACAGTATCTGGATTCTCAACAACGTGACCTAACACTATCGGCGCCGAACCGGCCGCCTGAAAACCCATCATCTTTGGCAATCCGCTGGATATGCCGGCATTAAAGTACTCCTTGTATCCCTTCCAATAAGCAGTAATATTCCCAGCATTCCCAACCGGAATAAAATGAAAGTCTGGTACCCGTCCCAGGCCGTCCACGATCTCGAAGGCACCGGTTTTCTGTCCTTCAATGCGATAGGGATTGATCGAATTGACTACCGTAACTTTGTCAGAGTTTTCGCCCAACTCCCGCACTATTTGCAGTGCCTGATCGAAATTTCCTCGAATTTGCATCACTTTGGCTCCATAAACCAGCGCCTGAGCCAACTTCCCTAGGGCGATGTACCCTTCCGGGATCAAGACCGCACAGGTCATTCCAGCCTTGGCAGCATATGCAGCAGCGGATGCAGAGGTATTGCCGGTAGAGGCACAGACAACCGTCTGGCTTCCACTCTCAGCCGCTTTAGAAATTGCCATAGTCATTCCACGGTCTTTGAAAGAGCCAGTGGGATTGGCACCCTCATACTTCAGGTAAACCTGGCATGACTTTTCCTTGGACAATTCGGATGCGTATATAAGTGGAGTTCGACCTTCTCCTAAAGTTACGACAGGGGTTTTCTCGTCTACCGGTAAAAAACTCCGGTATTCTTCAACCACTCCGCGCCAGGTGAGTCGATCCGACGCTGGCCTGTTCAGATCTTGAGCCATCAACTAAAACCTCATCATAATTTCATCCGCTCGGTCGCTGTGAACCTTCAACCTGGAAGTACCCTTATAAAACCAACCAGCCTCTTAGCTGAGTCAAGACCAACCACGTCATCCAGAGTCTTTTTCATGTCACTTTCTTTTGCCTGATGGGTAATGAAAATTAGCCTCGCATCCTGACCAAGCCCCACCTGTTCCATCGACATTATTGAAACACCATTTCGACCAAACACCGTGGCTACCTGAGCCAATACTCCCGGCTTGTCACTCACATCGAGAGCAATATAAAACTGTGAAGTCAACTCATCTATCGAGAGCAACTGCCCGATCGATCGCTCAACATGACGTTCTGTGGTTCCATACCTTAGATTGTGAGCCGCATCAATTATATCGCCCAGAACAGCCGATGCCGTGGGGAGTCCGCCTGCTCCTCTTCCATAGAACATCAGCTCTCCAACTGAATCACCCTCGATGAAAACCGCATTAAATGCGTCCCTAACCGATGCCAATGGATGAGTGAAAGGAACCATTGCGGGATAGACCCTGACGGAAATCTTCCCACTGTCACCTTCTGAATCTCCGATCCATTCACAGATAGCAAGCAGCTTGATCGTGTAACCATGACGCTTAGCGAAATCAAAGTCATCCAAGGTGATAGAGGTGATGCCATCTCTAGAGACATCCCCCAGCGATACCTTACGGCTGAATGCAATCGAAGCAAGAATTGCAGCCTTGGCGGCGGCATCGACCCCTTCCACGTCAGAAGTCGGATCAGATTCCGCATATCCGAGCTGCTGTGCGGATTTCAGGGCTTCTTGATAGCTGAGCCGATCCTCTGCCATCCTGGTAAGTATGTAGTTGGTTGTGCCATTCACAATCCCAGTAACCCTTCGAAGACGCTCAGCGGCAAGAGATACTCTAAGTGACCGTATAAGAGGGATACCTCCAGCCACCGCTGCTTCAAAGAAAATATCTCTTCCCTGAGAACTGGCAAGCTCAGAAATTTCCTCGCCAAAATCACTGAAAAGAGTCTTATTTGCAGTTACCACCGACTTCTTATTACGCAAAGAGCGTTCTATCAAATCTTTGGCCGGTTCATATCCCCCCATTACCTCGACAACAATATCGATGGAAGGATCGTCAACTACTGAATACGGATCATCGGTCAAAAGCTCAGTTGGAACCCACTCGGGACGTGAACTAGACACATCACGAACTGCTATCTTGGCTATCTCAAGTACCTCGCCTGTCTGTGCCTCTATCAATCTTTGGTCTTCGGCTATGATCTTGACCAAAGCAGCTCCAACGTTGCCGCAACCAAGTATCCCTAATCGAATCGGTATAGAACTCACTCCTCCAACTTAGCGTCCCTTGGGACGCTCTTCTCGTACTTCATTCAACGTCCAGAGAGACAAGATCGTCCACCGTCTCCCTGCGTAATACCAATCGGTATCCTTCATTGTTTACAAACACAACTGGAGGTCGGGTGACTTTGTTATAATTGGAGGCCATAGAGTATCCGTATGCCCCCGTCACGGGAGTAGCGATATAATCACCAATCTTGACTGATGATGGCAGCCGACCATCTTTAACCAGGATATCTCCAGATTCGCAGTGTTTACCTACCACTGTAACCTTTCGCTCTCTGAAGCTCAAAAGATTGTCAATAGCAAACACCTCATACCCACTGTCATATAGCACGGGACGTGGATTATCACTCATTCCTCCATCCACACTCAGGTAGGTCCTGACAGATGGAATCTCCTTGATCGTTCCAACCTCATACACCGTTATGGCGGTCGGAGCCACTAGAGACCTCCCCGGCTCAACCATGATTCGCGCTGACGAGGGTATTCCCGCCGCCCTCGCACCATCTTGAAGCGCAGATGCCCACTCCTCAAAAGATATCCTGGGCTCACCCTGCAGATATGGGACTCCAAGGCCGCCGCCAAAATTTAGCTCGTCAACACCTGCCGAAGCAAAAAATGGCGCCAGAATCTCGACCTCTTTCACGAATGAATCAAGGGAAAAGATCTGACTCCCAATATGAGCATGGACTCCCACCAGCTGCAAGCTGTCCGAAGTCCTCAGCCGATCCATGGCGAGTTTGGCATCTCCCGACATCATCCCGAATCCAAACTTTGAGTCGTCTTGGCCGGTCATTACGAACTCGTGCGTATGTGCTTCCACACCTGGAGTTACTCTGATCCAAACTTTTACTGGTCCTCTGTCTGCAGCTAAAGCCTCAAGTCGATCGATCTCATTGAAAGAATCAACCACGATTCGGCCTACGCCGACTTCCAGAGCCAGTTGGAGCTCGCTACGGGATTTGTTGTTGCCGTGGAATACGACTCTCTCGGCAGGAAATCCTGCCCTTAGGGCTACGGCCAATTCTCCCCCGGAAGCAACGTCAAGGTGCAATCCTTCATCCGCACAGATTTTGGCCATTGCAATACACAAAAATGCTTTAGAGGCATAAGCCACATCTGCACCAAACAAATTCTTCAGCTGCCTGGCACGGTCCCTTATTTGTACTTCGTCATAGATAAAAAGAGGCGTCCCAAATTCTTTGGCAAGATCTGACACTTTCTGGCCCCGGATCCAGAGCGATCCATCCCTGCCGACACCAGATCCTTCGGGAAGTAGATGCAGAGCTATGGGATCTTCTGGAGTAATATCTGGATTTATGCCTTCGAACATGTCCTGATAAGGATTCATCACATTCTCTCCAGTGCCTCTACTCCAAGAAGCGATAACGCCACTCTAAGCGCCAATTTGCAACCAGCTACCAATGCAAGCCTGGCATAGGTAAGTTCTAAATCCACCGAATCGGAAATCACATAGCAGTCATGATAAAAACTGTGGAAAAGTCCTGAGAACTCTTTCAGCCAATTGGCAACTTTGAAGGGCGCCCTTTCCTTGGCCGCCTCCTCAACTATTTCAGGAAGCATCCTCATCTCACGCAGAAGAGCCAACTCTCTCGGATGGGAAAGTAGAGACAGGTTGATCTTAGAAATCTCCGGAACAATAATGCCCTTCTGATCCCTTACCCTTTCTATTGAGGCCATCCTCGCGTGTGCGTACTGAATGTAGTAAACCGGGTTGTCCATCGACTCCGCCGTGACCTTATCGATATCGACAGAAGTCGCTCGATCGATAGAAGTGGAAAGCGACAAGATGCGGGTAGCTGAAGGTCCAAGGTCATCCACCAGGTCTCCCAGTGGAATAAGATTCCCTTTGCGTTTTGAAAACTTGAGTCGGTCCGAGCCAGATAATAGCGAAACCATCTGACCTAAAATAATTTCCAATCGGGAGGCACCAATTTCTAATGCCTCCATAGCCGCTTTTAGAGATGCCACCTGACCGTGATGGTCTGCGCCAAAAATGTCGATAGCCCGGTCAAACCCTCTGATTACCAATTTGTTGTAGTGATAGGCGATGTCCCCGGCGAGATAGGTGAAATCCCCATCGGACTTGGTCAGGAAGCGATCCCTGCTGTCACCGAATTTAGTTGATAAAAATAGCTTCTTGCCATCCTGGTCAACCACCAGCCCCTTGGCTTCAAGTAGCTCAACCATCTCCTGCACTGCCCCGGATTCTTCGATTGAAGCCTGAGAATACCAGACATTAAAATGTATCCCAAGCTTCTCGAGGGAGTCTCGGATAGTCTCGAGGTTCTTTTCTGCAGCCCACTTGCCAGCTTCAAGGACCTCTTCGGGACCGTCATATGTTTCAGAAAGCACTGAGACATACTCCCCTTGATATCCGTCCTCGTTAACCTCTTTACCCGCTCGTCGGGCCAGTAGGGACTCACCAAGTCTCCTGATCTGACCACCCGTATCATTGACGTAGTACTCAGTGGAAACCTGATATCCACAGCGACGCAATAGCCGGGCCAAAGCGTCTCCGTAAGATGCCCACCACCCGTTTCCCACATGCAGCGGACCCGTTGGATTGGCGGAACAAAATTCCAGTATTACTTTTTCGTGAGCGCCCAGGTTGGATTTGGCAAATTGATCCTCGCCCAGGGCCAACACTTGAATAAGCTCATTGTGAAGATAACGGTAATTCAAATAGAAATTTATAAATCCTGGCCCCGCTATTTCCACTTTTTCCTGGTAATCAACGGGATTATCCATTAGGTACTGGCACAGCTTCTCTGCAAAAGACCTGGGATTCTCGCCGACACTTTTGGCAGCCACCATAGCAAGATTGGTGGAAAATTCGCCATGCTCTAAACGCTGGGGTCTTTCCACGACAAATTGGACATGATCTGGATTGACACCAAGGTGGACAAGCGCAGAAGATAACGTTTCCTCTATTGCTTCACGTACTCCCATAAACTTATTGCCACCTTTAATTTCTGGTTTAAAATCGACCCTGAAAGTCTAGTGCATACCCGACAATGCCATTATCCAGACGTGATCATTAATTGTTCGCACTAACCTGGCTTATGTGCCCTCGTAGCTCAGGGGATAGAGCGCCGGCCTCCGGAGCCGGGTGCGCAGGTTCAAATCCTGCCGAGGGCGCTCAGTTCTGCTGGAAATTTTAGGCAGTTCTGATTTATAAATAATCGATAAGTGGTAAATAACTACCCTCCTTGTGATGACAAGCCGGGATTGTTATGAGAAAATGTTTCGACTCAGCAAAATTAAGATTAACTTAGGTAGTTCCTAATAGTCATCTTAGACAAAAACGGTAAAAATATATGTAACTAATTTTCGTAGTTCTCCGACTTTTAAAGAGTGGTTGATCACTTGGGTTCTCTACTTTCATATTTAGCAGCACAAACCCCAGAAGCGACTCTGGTAGGCCCCGATGTAGAGATATCAGGGGCGGCGAGCGACTCCCGCTTAGTATCTCCGGGAAATTTATTCGCCGCGATGAAAGGAGCAAACCTCGATGGACATGACTTTGCTGACGAGGCAGTCGCAAACGGAGCATCCGCACTGCTTGTATCGAGAAAGCTTCCTTACGACCTACCCCAAATAATTGTCCCATCAGTGCGAAGGGTTTTGGGGAAGATCTCGTCGTTGATTTACGATAACCCATCTTCAAAAATGCGGGTCGTTGGAGTTACCGGCACAAATGGTAAAACCACCACCACCTACATGATCGAGACTGCGCTTGAATTTGCAGGCATCAGGTCGGGACTTATTGGGACTATTGAGACCAAGATTGCCGGACAATCGATACCTGCACTTTTCACCACTCCCGAGGCACCTTCACTACAAAAATGGTTGGCAGATATGGCCGATGACGGGGTGGATACTGCTGTGATGGAAGTATCCTCACATGGTATTGACCAGCATCGAATTGACGGTACCTGGTTCGAGCTGGCAGTGTTTACAAACCTAACCGCTGAACATCTTGACTACCACGGCACAATTGAGCAATATTACGCAACCAAGGCTCAATTATTCGAGTCCGGTCGTACCAAGCAGGCACTGATTTGCATCGATGACGAATGGGGAGAAAGGCTCAGCTCTCAAGTCTCTGTACCGGTGGTTACTTTCGGTACCTCCGAAAAAGCCGATTATCAGATTAAAGACATCAGCATCTCCCATGATGGTACAACCTTCAACCTTGAGGGACCAGACGTTTCCACCGAAATCTTTTCGCCAATCGTGGGAATTTGCAATTCCCAAAACGCCGCGGCTGCATTCCTTACCCTGCACATCCTGGGTATCGACACCAGTGCCGCAGTTAAGGGTATCCGCAGCTGCAAAGCTGTTTCAGGCCGATTCCAACGCTTAGAGCTGGGTCAGCCCATGGAAGTCATAATTGACTATGCTCACACGCCAGGTGCCATTCGGTCGCTGATTGAAACTGCCAGATCGCTTTCATCCGACGACTCTGAAATATTCATAGTTGCTGGAGCCCGCGGTGGCAGGGACCGGCTAAAAAGACCAGAACTGGGCAGGGCCTTGGCAAGTGCAAACCATGCCATTCTGACCATAGATTCTCCAGGAGACGAAGATCCCTTTTCCATAATTGAACAACTCCTGGCTGGTACTATTGACATGCCAGAAGGGAGGATCTCGATCGAACCAGACCGGGAAAAAGCAATTCAACTCGCCATCAATTCAGCTTCGCCGGGAGATACCGTACTCATCGTCGGGCGAGGTCACGAGAAGAGCCTCCGGATAGGATCGCAGAAGATCCATCTTGATGACGTGGAAGTGGCCACTAATGCCATCAAGGCTTTAGCTCAAGGTTCATATCACCCTAGGGTCCAGCTATATGCCAGAAGCTGAAAACACTAAACAGCTACTGCAATCGTAGAGATACCTACCTGGTCAGTCGCAAACTCAAAGATGGACAAGCTTCAAACCGATCAAGAAACAACTTCCCCAAGATCAACTGTGTCAACTGAAACCAAACCAATATCAAAAGGAGCAGTACTCAACTCGAGCCTTCTACAGGAGCAGGCAGAATGAGCGAACAATAGCCGATGACGGAAAGACCAACCATAACAGCAGTAATCCCAACATATAACTCACAGGAGACTATACGGGCAGCGCTCGAATCTGTATACACCCAAACAGTTGTTCCGGATGAGGTGCTGGTCATAGACGATGAGTCCAGCGATAATACCTGTGCCATCGTGACCTCCAATTTTCCTCAGGCCACTCTGATAAAAAAGCACAACGGGGGACCATCTTCAGCCCGCAATCTTGGAATAAAGAATGCCAGATGTGAATGGATCGCATTTCTTGATGCAGATGACATCTGGTCCAAGGACAAGTGCGAGAGACAGCTAGATGTAATTAAAAATCACTCTAAAGCTGTACTGATTGCTTCGCATTGGTCATCAAGCGCACATGGGCTACTCGAAAGAGAGCAGTCGCGGCCGGAAATTATTCCAGAAAAGCTGCTCTGGACTTCAGAAATTCTGGTATTGAATCGGTTTCAAACGTCAACCGTAATGGCGAGAAGGGCCCAACTCGAACAGTGCGGCGGCTTCTTGACGGAGCTCGACGGAGCTGAGGACTGGGACATGTGGTTGAGGCTTTCCAAACTCGGCCATGTCGTATTACTTGAAGAGCCGCTGGTTTACTACAGAGATACCGATGGTGGCTTCTCAAAAGATCTCATGAGGCTTATGAAAGCAATGGAGCTGATGATGAAAAGAGAGTCCGGCCAAAGCACTATAAACCCTCGACTCTTAAGAAGAATATGGGCTTGGCACTACCTCCGCTTCATGGTGGGCTTTTTGCTGGTCAAAGATATGGGAGGCGCCAAGGAGTCACTCAGATCGGCGATTCGCGCCGGTTTATGGCCGCAGCTGCCAACATCCGCCTGGAACTACCTGCTTCCATTTCTCGGCTCCCGTCTTAGACGCCGAATCGCAAACTAACAATTTGCCTGGCCTTCTTGACTTATGATGCCGCTCTGATCCTTTTTCTCATATTGAGCAAGAATTTTCTTTTCCCGTCTTTTGCGGATCATAATAAATACAACTATTGCGGCTACTACTAAGCCGAGAAGAATGTATGAAATTTCACCGGCCACTTTCTCCACTTGATGAAAGCTCTGACCAGCCACATATCCAAGCGAAGCCATCGCGATAGCCCAGCAGATTCCCCCAAGCACATTGAAGATGGCAAAAGTCCGATAAGACATTTCACTCACTCCAGCTATTCCTGGGATAAGTACCCTCAGCGCAGTGGTGAACCTTCCTATAAATACGCCAGGCCCACCTCTTCGAGCCATAAACTCCTCAGCCCGAGCTAGATGCGATGGCTTAATAAAACGGGATAATGGCCCATCGATCAGTTTGCGACCCCACCTCTTGCCCACAAAATAACCAATGCTGTCCCCAATTATTGCTCCCAGTGAGGCTGCTGCTATAACTGCCAGCAAGGGAAACTTGTGCTCAGATGCCAGAACTCCACCCACTATCACAACGGTCTCACCGGGAAATATGAACCCAACAAAAATTGATGATTCAGCTGCCGGAACGATGAATACCAATATTAATGCAGCAATTCCCGAAAGCCCTAAAACATAGTTTGCGATGCTGCTCATCTAAAACAGACTAGCCTCTCTATCCTGCAACAGGCTGAGAGGCTATCTGACTGAAAATACTGATATCGTCAATGTTCTTAGACAGAGCCACCACGACGTGACTCAAGTGAGACATTTATAGCAGTCGAGAGAATGAACCCAATTCCAATAACTGCAAGCCACACTCCCCAAACCAGGCTAAGCCCCGTAAAAGCTGCTCCAATTCCAAATACAAACGGCCAAATGGTGTTGGCTGGGAACGCTCCCACCGGTCCAGAACCCTCAGCCAGCGTGGCATCTGGCCGGTCTTCTGGACGTGGCGCCATCCTTCTAGCCCACCATGCCATATAAAGTCCGGGCATTATTCCGAGTCCGGCCGCTGCAAACAGCATTATGGTTCCGCCTGCCTCACCAGACCAAAGAAAGTAGATCACGGTAATGACAAAGAAGAAAGTCCCGATGATGAGATAAATACCCCGTTCAGCTTTCATCTCTCACCGACCTTTTCAGGTTGGGATGAATCATGGCCATCCGGATTTGCCCAATCTGCATACTCTGGGTGGTTCATGTCCCACACTGGACGTTGCGAGCGTATCGGCGGAAGTTTCTCGAAGTTGTGGTGAGATGGAGGCGAGGTAGTCGCCCATTCGAGTGTATGACCGTCCCATGGATTATCTGAGGCCTTAATAGGCTTCCTCCATGATATCCACATATTCGCCATCCAAATGATAAATGCAGCGCCTGTGATATAGGCACCAATAGTGGAAATTCTATTCAGAGTCGTGTAGTGATCAGCAGGAAGGTACTCAGCGATACGACGGGGCATTCCCTTGAGACCAAGAAGGTACTGAGGCAGAAAGGTTACGTTAAATCCTATAAACGTAACCCAAAAGTGCAACTTAGCCAGATTTTCCCTGAACATCCTCCCAGTCATCTTGGGATACCAGTAGTAAAATCCTCCGAAACCGGCAAAGACTGCAGTACCAAATAATACTTGATGGAAATGGGCCACCACAAAATAAGTGTCATGGGTAGCGAAGTCGATTGGGGGTGCCGCCAATAGAACCCCGGTAATTCCACCCATGGTAAAGACAAAGATAAAACCTACCACAAAGAGCATCGGCGACCTAAACTCAACCTGCCCCTTCCACATCGTTCCAATCCAGGTAAAAATTTTGATACCGGTTGGCACCGCTATAAGCAGAGACATTGCGCTAAAGAAAGGAAGCAACACAGTACCGGTGGTGAACATATGGTGTGCCCAAACTCCGGTTGAAAGTCCAGCTATAGCCAAAGTTGCAAATACCAGTCCCTTATAACCAAACACTGGCTTGCGGGAAAATACCGGTACTATCTCGGTCACCATGCCGAAGAACGGCAGGGCGAGAATGTAAACCTCAGGATGGCCAAAGAACCAGAACAGGTTCTGCCATAAAACCGGTATTCCTCCCCCAGCAACCGAGAAGACGTGCGCTCCAAAATGGCGATCCACATACAGCATGATCAGAGCCGCAGTAAGCACCGGGAAGGCGATCAATATCAAAAGACCTGTGACAAACATGTTCCAGACAAATATCGGAAGCCTGAACATTGTCATACCCGGAGCACGCAGATAAAAAGTGGTAGTCACCAGGTTGACTGCGGTAAAGATACCGGAAAATCCGACCAGCATAATTGAGACAATCCAAAGGTCCGGACCAGCTCCAGGTGAATTGGTAGCGCTAGAAAGTGGGGCGTAAGCTACCCAGCCAAATGCCGCAGCACCCGAAGCAGTAAAGAAACCGAGAAGCATCGTAATACCTCCGGTTACATAAAGCCAATACGACAGCGCATTCAATCTGGGGAACGCCATATCCGGCGCGCCAATCTGCAATGGCAGGATATAGTTTGCAAATCCACCAAATGCAAATGGACCAGCGAATAGATAAAGCATCATCGAACCGTGTATGGTGAACAGCTCGTTATAGGTCTGCGGAGAGACAAAGTGGTTATTTGGCGAGAACAGCTGGGTCCTAATCAACATTGCCATCGCGCCTGCAATGATGAAAAAGACCAGCGAAGTGTACATATAGTTCTTTCCAATGATCTTATGATCCGTGGAAGTCAGCCATAAGTATAGTCCTCGTGGCTCATCGTGATGGGCTTGACCCTCAGGATGAGATTCAAGCTGCTCTTCGAGGATCGTCATGCTGTCACCTTCTTTTGCTGAGAACTCAGCCAACTATTGAATTGAGTTGGACTTACGACTCGTACATTAAATAGCATCTCTGCGTGATAGAGACCACAGAACTGGGAACACTTTCCTTGGAAATAGCCTGTTGTGGTAGGAGTAAAGTCAAAATAGTTGGTCACACCGGGCAGGGCATATCGTGAGAAGTTGAATGCAGGTATATAGAAACCATGCACCACATCGTTAGAAATAAGTTTAATGGTTGTAGTCTCACCCTTAGGAAGCTCGAGCACTGGATATATTGATCCATTTGGAACCAAAGTTACCCCACCGGGGTATTCAAATTTCCATCCCCATTGAAAACCAACTACCGTGACACGCAAGGCGGGATGAGACGATACCGCATCGATTTGGTCTTCCGAAACATAGGTGGCTGCAAATAAGCCGATAACGATTAGAACCGGGATAATCGTATAAACCAATTCCCATTTGACATTGGAATGAGTCTGTTTGGGAATGTTGCCACTCCCCCGTCGCCGGAACTTGAACACCGCATAAAAGAGCACCCCCCAAGTAATCGCTCCCACAAATATGGCAGTGATAATAAACCCCTGCCAGAGGTGAAGCTCGTTCTGACCTTGGGTGGTAGCTCCCCTAAAAGCTCCAAAAGTTGGAAGGTTGCATGCACTCAACGAAACTGCCGCTAAAGCCAATCCAGCCAGGTTCCTGCCTTTAATATTGAAACGGGATCGTTTCACATTTGGCTCTGTGATTGATTTTTCACTTGAAACTTTTGACCGCACGATTCCTAATTCCATTCACTTGTGTATTCGTACATCATCTGTCTCCATCTTTACCATTGGCCTCATCGTTGTCGACTCGGTTTGGCCTAGATCCCCTTGGACTGAATAGTCCGCCTCCGGAACCAGCTGCCCTGGGAATCCTAAATACCCCTGTTCCTCCCGAAGGGCGCTCGCCGATCTCTTCAGCCAGCACCACCGCTGGCGAAGCTGTGGCAAAAGCGGCTTCATTATCCACCGAAACCGGCTCGCCCAACTCACGTTTGTGTGCACGCTCCTCTTCGGGCAATTCCATGGGCTCGCCACCATGTATAGCCTGATGCTTCAGCTCAAGCTCAGGGCGGCCAGGAGACTCGACAGTGGTGTACTCACCCTCATCCGAACGCATGATAACCATAGCTTTTCGAGGACGTCCTGCCCCGGGCACCGCAGAAGCTTCCTTGGTAATTTTGTGCGCTATTACTGCCGTAATTACTGGAACTACAAACACTGCAACCCTGAAGGACCAAAGTACAAGATTTAGAGAAACATTGAAGAAGTTCGCTAATACGTCTGTCGATGACGCAAAGAATAGAACCATATAAAAGGTGATTACAGCAACCCCAATAGTGGTTCTCCAGGTATTATCCCTAGGATTGTCCAATAAGTTGTGATATTCATAATCTTTGGTAAATTTTCGCTCAATCCAAGGCCAGAGAATCAGAAGACCAAACGTTACTCCCGGTAAAAGTACTGCTGGGAAAAAGACAGCCGGAATCATATGACCAAATCCGGTAATCTCCCAGGAGGGGAACAACCTCAGTGCACCATCCAACCAGCCCATGTACCAGTCAGGTTGAACAGCATAAGAGACCTTGTAAGGGATGTAAGGCCCATACAGCCAAATCGGGTTGATCTGGAATAAACCTCCCAATGCAGCTATGACTGCTGCAGTAAGAAAGAAGAATCCCCCGGCTTGAAGCGCATATGCCGGCCACATTGCCACACCGACAACATTTTTCTCGGTCCTTCCTTTGCCTTTAAACTGAGTGTGCTTTTGGTGCCACATAATTGCCAGGTGGGCACCCAGAAGTCCCGCCATAAGAGCTGGAATAAGCAAAATATGAATGGAATAGAACCTGGGAATTATGACATGCCCAGGGAACTGTCCACCAAAGAGGAAGGAGGCAGCGTAACTACCAATAATCGGCACAGAAAGAATAATCGAATATGCAATTCTGATACCCGTTCCTGAAACCAAATCGTCCGGAAGAGAATACCCAAGGAACCCTTCCACGATTGCCAAAATAAGAAGAATCGAACCAATTACCCAGTTGATCTCACGTGGCTTACGGAACGCCCCCGTGAAAAAGACTCGCAGAAGATGGACCACAATGGCGGCTATGAAGACATTCGCTGCCCAGTGGTGCATCTGCCTCATCACCAGACCAGCCCTGACATTGAATGACAAGTTCAAAGTAGATGCATAGGCCTGGGACATGGTGTGCCCGTCCAAGGGGGTGTAACTTCCATGATAAACAGTGGTTGCCATCGACGGGTTAAAGAACAGTGTCAGAAAAACCCCGGTGCCCAAAAGGATAAAGAACGAGTACATTGCAATCTCGCCGAGCATGAAAGACCAGTGGTCCGGGAAGATCTTATTCAGGGATTTTCTGGTGAATTTGGCCGTACCGAGACGGTCATCAACCCATTCAATCGGTTCTAAGTTCATGCGCGCTCCCAAAATCCAGGACCGATAGGTTCATTGTAACCAGACTGAGCAATCAAATATCCTTTCGAATCCACTGCCAAGGGCAACTGGGGCAGTGGCCGGGGCGCTGGACCAAATACCGGATTAGCCCCACTCAAAACATCAAATAGCGATTGGTGACAGGGGCACAAAAGCTGTTGCGTCAACTCCTGATACAGACCAACCGGACACCCCGCATGGGTACAAACCTTCGAATAGGCCAGATATCCCTGAGGCCCCCAGGTTTCTCTCCCAGGCTTGGTGACAATATCCTGAAAAGCCGGCCGAATCAGAATCGTCTGAGATATGGCGCCACCGGCGTGGCCTTCAGGGAAAACCGTTAGAACTCCACCAACTTCCAATTCGCTGACATGCACTTTGCTGCCGTCAGGCCTTACCAAGTGAGAGCCCTTCTTCCAATTGGTCACATAGAGCATCTTCTTTGGCTGCGGTCCCAGCGACCTGATAAAAGGGAAGAGAGTAATGATACCAAATGCGCCAACTGCACCGCCTAGGAGTTTTACTAAAAAACTTCTGCGCAAAAGCAGGCTCTCGCCACGCTCAAGCGATTCGACAAATGCTTGCTTTTCGTCAGCTGGACTCCTTAGCTCCTCACGCTCTTGCACGTAAGGACCCTGAGGCACCAGATATTTACCCCAGGCTACAATGCCAAACCCGAGACCACCAAGAACTACAAATAGTAGGGCACCTTCCGCTTGTGTCTGCCCGCCCTGCCAGAAAACAACACCGAGGGCAATGGAAGCCAGAAGCGAAATTGTAAAGCTTATCCCTACGATCCGCTCATAACGTCGTTCAACCTGTTTGACGATTTCATTTTGATTCAACTCAAGATCAGGAGTGAAACCGCTCAATGCGCTCTACCCCCAATCCAATATCCAGCTATCATAAGCGCACCTAAACCAATCAATATTCCAACAAAACCTTCAGCGACAGGCCCTACGTGACCCAAACCAATTCCACCTGCATCGTTCGGATTCTGTAGGTACTTTACATATTTGACAATGTCAGCAACCTGCTGATTGGACAAGTTGCTAGTGCCAAACCTGGGCATATTACCCGGTCCGGTTCGAACTGCTTCTGCTATCTGGGTAGGCGTAGCCGTATAGAGCGACGGAGCGTAAACTCCGTCAGCTAGGGCGTCTCCAACCCCAGTTATGGTGTGGCAAGCTGCACAGTTAGTTGAGAATAACCCTTCTCCAGCACTTAGCGAAGCCGCGCCCAAATTCACCTGCGGTATTGGTGGTCCACCGCTTGCTAGCGAGGAGACGTACGCGGCAATGGCCAGAGTCTGTGACCTATTGAACCTTGGAGGCTTGATGGCGGCCTGGGCCGTCGGATCTGCTAACGGCATCCGCCCTGTAGAAACCCAGAAGTCTATCGTTGCCGCTCCTAGACCCTGGAGATTAGGAGCTCGACTAGTTCCCTGAGCAGCGTCACCGTGGCAGCTTGAGCAGTTCTCCACAAAAAGCGTATGACCGAGCTTGATTGTCGATGGATTCAATTTCAGAGTTGTGATCGGCGCTTTACTAGAACCTCTGGT
This sequence comes from Actinomycetes bacterium, assembly GCA_021803345.1. Classification (GTDB taxonomy): domain Bacteria; phylum Actinomycetota; class Acidimicrobiia; order Acidimicrobiales; family Acidimicrobiaceae; genus SCQM01. Next base: position 25,860 of record JAJZLS010000046.1, on the reverse strand, counting down.
TCCCCCATAGGTAACAGAACTCACACCTTTGGCAACCGAGCTGCTGCTCAATGTTGCAGCCGAAGCCCCCTGCGAAAATAAAGCCATACCAGCTACTGAAGCAGCAACACCAAGCGCAACCGGCACAAGCAATCTTCCAACTGTTTTTTTATGGAAACTCAACTGACCCTCTCCTAGTGAACCAGGAACAATGACGCGTACAAGGCAATCCAAACAATGTCAACGAAGTGCCAGTAATAGCTGATGGACTGCATTACGGGAAGCAGTCCCGGGTCTTTTGACCTACCGCCAACCCTGATTAGCAGGAATGCCATAGCCACAAGACCAAGGAAAACGTGAAGACCGTGTAGTCCAGTCATGATGAAGAACATGGAGCCAAACGCATTCGTGGAAACCGAGAATGAAGCATGAGTCCACTCATAGAACTGATTGGCAAGGAATGCAGCACCCATAATCATGGTTATTACGATCCAGATTCTGGCCGATCTTCGCCTGTCATGCTCTAAGTCGTAAACAGCTTTCTGCATAGTAAACGAACTTAAAACCAAGATCACGGTGAATATTCCCGACTGGATGACATCCAACTTGATCCCGCCCATGGGCCAGGGACCGACGTTATTTGCCCTAATCGAGAAATAAGCGGCAAAAAGGCCGGAGAAAAACATCAACTCCGAACCAAGCCACACCATTGTGCCTACTCCAAGCATGGTGGGCTTATTGAATCTGATACCTCCACCGAGATGGTCAGACTGAGCTGAAATTGCCTGAGTCATGAGACTAGTTATCTACCCCTTCATTCGATTTAAACCAATCGCGGATACCGCGCACAAATTTTCTACTATTAATTATGGCTTGATACTAATCTAACAACAAATTCTGGTGTGTCTTGATTGTCTAAAATTATCAAACGTTTCGTAGTCCGTGTCATCGCGACGTATAAAGCCTGTAGATTTTCTGAGTAATTACCTACCAACCGGTTAGCGCCACTTATAACCACAGAATCAAACTCTAGGCCCTTGGCCTCATCTACTGCAAGGACAGAAACCGGAGTGGCCAGGCTGATGCCCACCTCTATCCCGGCGTTATTCAAGATTGACTTAACGCGGTCCACGCGGTCACGGGGAACGATGACACCAACGGTGCCAAAATCAACCTTTCCCATTTCATCTTCAACAGTTGAAATAAGAACCTGATCAAAATCATCTGACTGGGTCTTGACCAAGACCACAGATTCTCCGCTCTTTCGTATTGAAGTCGCCAAATCCAGCTCAGGTGCGAATCTCTTCATTACCTCGCCTGCAATATCCATAACTTCTTCCGGGGTGCGGTAGTTGACATTCAATTGCACTATTGAAGTTGACTTTGCCTTTGGTAATGGAGCGATCACCTCATCCCAGCTACGCGACCCAAAAGGCGATGTCGACTGAGCTGTATCGCCAACCAGAGTCATAGATCCAGATAGCGAATATCGTCCAATCATTCTGGCCGCCATGGGGGTGAGATCCTGAGCTTCATCAACGATAATATGGCCATATCCCCGCTCCTCATCCGGATTCTTTCCCTTGCTAGAGTAGTTGCCGATCAGGGTTCGGGCCTCATTTAGCAAAATGACGTCTGCCCTTGACCAGCTAAATCGAGACTCACTTCTGCTATTGGGTCGATGCAAATGCGCCAATTCAGCCTCGGTAAAAACTTCCCTTCCAGCAAGTCGTATCAGCGGCATATGGGAATAAAGATCGCTCAGGAAGGTCTCCGGGGTCAGTTTTGGCCAGATCCTTTGGATGACTGCCTGAAACTGAGCTGATTTTCGAACCCTTATGGCAATGTCTTTACGGACATCTTTTTCATCATCGCCACCAGGCACCAGGTCAGGCTCAGGAACAGCTATATCCGAAACCGTCAAATCGTCCCTAACCCGAAGTTCCCGCTTGGCGAGGTACTTTTCAACCAATCGCACTGCTAAAAACGACTCTACAAATTTTCTCCGTTGGTTGTGCGAACCGCTTCGCCTGCGGGCAATCCTAACCGCCTCAACCGAATCTTTAACTGAAATCTTCACCATAAAGGCCCCAATGGCCAAATACTGATCCACTTTCAACGGTCGCTGGCGATCCCTGATGGCCTTGGCAATAAATGCTGCCATACGAAGATCACCTTTTACCAGCTCTTTTTCCGGCTCCTCTTGAAGCCTTGCCTCTCCAAACCCTGCCAAACCTTCCACCGTAAGGATCTCGACCCCTGTTTCGCCCAAAGAGGGGAGAACGTTATCTATATATCTAGCAAAGGTGCGATTGGGTGCCATAACCAGCACTCCCTGAAGTTCAAGGCGCATCCTATGGGTGTAAAGCAAATATGCTGCCCGATGCAGAGCTACGGCCGTTTTGCCGGTTCCGGGCCCCCCTTGCACCACCAATGTCTCAGACAGAGGAGCCCTTATGATCTGATCCTGCTGGGATTGAATAGTCGCTACAATATCTGCCATCCGTCCAGTTCTTGCCCGGGTGACTGCGGCAAACAGAGCTCCAGGACCTATCAGTTGGAGGTCATCGCCTTCCGGCAACTCACTGAAATCGCCACTACTGAAATATTCATCCTCGATCGAGACAACTTGTCTATGTTCTACAGCGAAGTGGCGCCTCCGTGAAAGTTCCATTGGATCCTTGCCCGTTGCCCGGTAAAAGGGCTCTGCCACGGGCGCCCTCCAGTCGACCACCAACGGCTCCATATCATCATCTGAAACCGCTACACGTCCAATATGGAACTCTGAAACCTCAGACAAAGACCCGCTATAGTCGATACCCCCAAAACATAGGGCCTGGTCACCAATCTCAAGGCGCTCCAATCGGGTCAAACTTTGACGCACCACCACATCACGTTCGGCACGGGCCTGATGAGTTCCGCCTTTAGGAGTCGCCAACACTGACTCCATCATCTCTTGAGCTGCCCGACGCATCGACTCAAGTCGGTCGTATGCGTGGGCTAAAAACTTCTGTTCTGCAGCCAGATCCGGATTATTTGACACTTGGACCTTTTCAATCTCGAAAACAAATAGCTTTACATTCTAGCTTTTAAAATCTCTGATTGGGCAGGGAGCTGAGTACGTGACCCGCCATCGAGATGAAGGAGATTTATTATAAAACCAGACAATGTTTATCTTCAATGTCCCCCTAAGCTGAAATTAGCACTACAGGAAGGTTCGCTCACTTGATCCCGATCCAAAAAAATAACCTGGTATTAGAGGCAGCAAAAAATCAATCCACCGATACCGTCCCAGTGTGGTTTATGAGACAAGCAGGCCGTTCGCTTCCGGAATACCGTGCAATCAGAGGAAGCGGGTCAATACTTGATACGATTCAGAATCCGGACCTAAGTGCTGAAATCTCTCTTCAGCCGCTACGGAGATACGGCGTTGACGCGGTAATCCTGTATTCAGATATCGTCGTGCCGGCATATGCCGTAGGATTCGGGATAGAAGTGGTGCCGGGGAGAGGTCCGGTGGTATCACAACCCTTCCGAAGCGAAAATGACCTCAAAAGGCTTCGACAATTAGAACCAGAGGCCGACACCGAGTACGTGGTCAAAACCGTCCAGCTGCTAACAAAGGAGATAGATGTCCCTTTGATCGGGTTCGCAGGGGCACCATTTACGGTTGCTAGCTATCTGATTGAAGGCGGGCCTTCAAAGTCGTATGTTTATACGAAATCTATGATGAGGTCAAACCCAAAGCTTTTTCACCAGCTGATGGAAAAGCTCTCACATCTTGCAATTTCTTCACTCAGCTCACAAATAGAGGCTGGAGCTTCCATCTATCAGCTTTTTGACTCCTGGGCTGGAGTTCTGTCCCCACGGGAATACGGTGCAATGGTAGCACCGTATTCTAAAGCCATATTCGAAGCCCTTCGAAAATACAATGTTCCTTCGATCCACTTCGGAGTCGGCACTTCGAACCTTCTTGAAATCATGGCTGACTCGGGATGCAGCACCTTGGGAATAGATGACCGGATAGGCCTCGACCAAGCATACGCCAGGACAAATGGCAAGGTTGGGCTTCAAGGGAATTTAGATCCGGTAAACATACTTATTGGAACAGACACTACGATAGCTGAATCAGCAAGAGTCCTCGAGGAGTCAGCGGTATGCGATGGGTATATTTTCAATCTCGGCCATGGTGTACTACCAGAATCAAATCCGGACACCTTGGCTGCAGTGGTTGATTTTGTGCATCAATACGGCACAGATATAAGACGCCAGGCAAGAAATAGGGCCCAAGATAAGTAGATTAGAGGAAGCTATGAGTCGCGTCATCGTTATCGGAGCAGGAATATCTGGACTAAGCAGCGCCTACTATCTGTCTAAGTACATACCGCCGTCCCAAATCGTCATTCTCGAATCTACTGATCGTCTGGGTGGCGTGATCAAAACCGCTCAATTTGGATCCGCTTCAGTTGAAGCAGGCCCGGATTCGTTCATTACCAGAATCCCAACGGTACTCGAATTAGCCCAGGAACTCGAACTTGATTCTGCACTTATTTCCCCAGCAACAAACTCGGCGTATATATATAACAACTCCAAGTTACACCCGATTCCTAAGGGAACTGTTTTCGGTGCACCCAGCGACTTGGGCACTTTCTTTGGAAATTCCCTGATCTCACTACCCGGAAAAATCAGGGCACTGGCTGAGCCTCTTCTAGCTAAGGCCAACATTCCAGGCGATATAACTGTTGGTAAATTCGCCCAAGACAGATGGGGGAAAGAAGTAGCCCAGATTCTCGTGGATCCACTAGTTGGAGGAATTCATGCCGGTAGCGCGTTCGAACTCTCGCTCATCAAATGCGCACCTCAATATTTCACTGCCGCAAAATCTCACAGGTCAGTAACCAAAGGGCTCAACGCAATGACAATGCGGGCGGAAAAAGCAGCTCACCCTCCTTTTTATTCCTTCAAGGGCGGGCTAACCAGCCTCGTACAAGCCATGCACCAATATTTAGTGACTGCCGGAGTGACTATCGTACCAAATTTCAGTGTCTGGTTGATAGAAAACACAAAAGACGGATTCAAAGTCCACGGCGATAACAGCACCTTTGAATCCGAGAAGGTGATCTGTGCTACTCCTGCTCACGTGAGTGCAAATCTCCTAAAAAAAATCAGTTCCCGAGCTTCAGCTCTTCTCGACACCATCGACTATTCCTCGCCAATCATGACTCTTTTGGCATATGAATCCAACGCCCTTTCAGAGAGGCCCGTTGGTTCCGGAGTACTGGTGCCAAAACCGAACAAGATGCTCACAACCGCAGTGACTTTCGCATCTAATAAGTGGCCTGACTGCACAAGTGAAGGAGAATTTTTATTCAGAATTTCCTCTGCACGACATGGTGATAGCCGGGCATGGAAATTAAACGATGAAGCCCTGATCAGCAACCTTGAAGTAGAGCTACGGGACATTTTGGCCACAAGGGCAAGATCAATCCGATCTGAGGTGCACCGCTGGGGCAAAAGTCTACCTCAGTTCCGACCTTTTCACGATCAGTTGGTCTCGAGGATTCGAGAATCTCTTCCTAAAAACCTGGAGTTAGCCGGATCGGCGTATAAAGGAGTCGGGATTCCGGTATGTATTTCAAGCGGCAAAGAGGCGGCCGAAAGGCTCAAGGAGTAGATAAATTCTCACTGACGCCAGCTGATTCAAAAGTTGCCATTTCCACAAGGGTCCTTACCGCAGCCTGAATTATTGGCACGCTCAAACATCCACCGGTACCTTCCCCGAGCCGGAGGTCCAGCTTCAAAATTGGTTCCAACTCCAGATACTCAAGTGCTTTGGCGGCACCTGGCTCCTTAGAAAGATGTCCGGCAAAGAGATAGTCGGTAATGTTGGGATTTAGCTGATGTGCCACTATCGCAGCAGCGTTGGCAATTACCCCATCTAAAACCAGTGGCACTTTTCTTACTGCGGCTGCCAATATATATCCTGAAAGAGCTGCGATCTCATATCCACCAATAGAAGCCAGCACCTCAAGCGGATCCTTTACGCCTTCCCTACGCAGTCTGTCATGCGATGACTCAATAGCCGTAATCTTTATCTTCATTCTTTGGTCGTCTATACCAGTGCCGCGTCCCGTAGTGGTTTCCACATCTGAACCGACAAACCAGGAGATCAGGGCGGCTGACGGAGTGGTGTTTCCAATTCCCATATCCCCGGTTACCAAAAGTTCGGATCCAGCATCTATGATCGAATTTCCAACCTCAAAACCTGCCTGAACACCCTGCTTGGCTTGTAGCAAAGACATTGCAGGACCTAGTGCCAGATTTGAGGTGCCGTTTGATATCTTTTTATTTACCACTCCCGACATCGCAGAGGTATCGCCATCAACTCCGACGTCTACCACGGTCACCTCAGCTCCAACTTGACGTGCAATTGCATTAATGGCGGCGCCACCAGCAATAAAATTCCCAAGCATCTGCATAGTGACCTCTTTGGGCCATGGGGAAACTCCTTCCTCTAGAACTCCGTGATCACCAGCAAACACTGCTACAGTAATCGCCTCGGGTACTTTAGGCGGGAATTCATCCACAATAGAAGCGTACTTATTGGCAATATTTTCGAGCTCTCCCAGTGCATGAGGAGGCTTAGTTAGCCTTGACTGCCTTTCAATACTTTTAGCCAAATTAGCCCGTGATGCGGGTTCAATTTGATCCAGGAACTGCTCAAAACTATCCACGATTCTCCTAGGTGCGAATGACCAAAACAAGCCCGCGAGCCCCTGGATTTATCCGTGGGGTCAAGGGCTATTCGTGATAAAGCCACGGAACTGTAACACCTACAATATAGCTTGGTTTTATCAGCGTTTGCCAGAGACTGTACCCAAAAACAAACCAGCAATAAACACTACTTGGGCACCGCTCCGATGTAAGATTTGTATACAATTAGGTCTAGAACAGAGAAATCTCTGGCTATACCACCAGTGCAACACAACACATTCCCCCCCCAGCGCTAGCGGTCACAGAACGCAAGGTACATCGCACTGACCCCAAGGAATCCCTTGGATTTATCCGTGAAGGTGCGATATCAACTAGGAGTAATGTTAGCGATATCTCAAACTATCTAATCTGAAGCGCCGACTAAATCGTTGTGATCGGCATCGGCAAATAGCAACTTATTGAAAATAACAAATTTACCGATCCAAAGTACTCCAAATGCGGCTATCGAAGCTGCGTTCACAAATAGAGCAACCTGGAGATGCTGAAACTGGTGATCAAGAGCAAACTGCTGAGCGGCGCTAACCGCCCAAAGGGAAAGGAGTAGTCCTAAAAAGGCCAGCCCCCAAAATGGAACAATTTCCTTCATGAAATGAGACCGGCCAGACTTGCCCCAAGCCCAGGCCCTGTTCATATAGTAAGAAGGAATGGCAGAAACCGCAACCGCAACGAAGTTACACGTCGTTGCAGACCATAGGTGAAAAATTCCAAACGAAAGAAAAAGGACAATCTGAGAAATCACAACTGAAACTGCGGAGGCCACCGTGTACTTAAAAGCCTTCAGGGCCGTTTCAGACCTGTCCAACACTTTGAGTATCGATTGGGGTACAAACTTCCTTAATGACACCAACAAAGTCTACTGCATTGAGATGAGAAAACGAATAGCAGGCAGATCATTCGTACTAATATGCTCTCACTGAAAACAAGATGGCCTGGTCAGGAACACACCAAGACCAGGCCAAAAAAATAAATAAACTATCTTTGATCCATCGGGAGGTATTTACGCTCCCCTTGTCCAGTGAAAATCTGCCGTGGGCGAACAATCTTCGAATCCTGGTCAAGAAGCTCGACATAATGAGCCAACCAACCCGATACCCGGGGTATCGCAAATAATACCGGGAACATCTCGATTGGGAATCCCATCGCCTGGTAGATCAGACCGGAGTAGAAATCCACATTTGGATATAGCTTGCGGGAGATGAAGTAGTCGTCCGACAAAGCGACCTCTTCAAGTTTTAGGGCTATATCAAGCAACGGGTTCTTGCCAGTAACTTCAAATACGTCGTAGGCAACTTTTTTGATGATCCTGGCACGAGGGTCATAATTTTTATAGACTCTATGTCCAAATCCCTGGAGCCTTTGACCATGACCTTCTTTTACGCTTTTGATGAAAGGCTCCACATTTTCGATGGAACCAATCTCGTTCAGCATCTTAACCACTGCTTCATTTGCCCCACCGTGCCGAGGCCCATAGAGCGCCGCACATGCTGCAGCTGTCGATGAATACGGGTCGGAATGGGCCGAACCCGCAGTCCTCATTGCAGTAGTAGAGCAGTTCTGCTCATGATCAGCATGAAGAATGAAAAGCACATCTATTGCATGCACTAATGCTGGGTCTGCTTCAAAATGGGGCTCAGCGATCTTCCACATCATCGAGAGAAAGTTGGCCGGAAATGACAACTCGTTGTCAGGATAGACAAAGGGCATACCAACCGAAAATCTATGCGCAGCCGCAGCCAGGGTTGGCATCTTGGCGATCAGTCGCACGATCTGCTTCTCTCGAATTTCCGGATCAAAAATCTGCTTTGCGTCGGCATAGAAAGTTGAAAGCGCTGCCACAGCTGACACTAGCATCCCCATCGGATGAGCGTCGTAGTGAAAGCCTTCCAAAAATCTCTTCCGAACATTCTCATGTATAAAGGTATGGTGGGTCACATCCCGCACCCAGTCGGCATATTGGGTTTGGTTCGGCAGTTCACCTTTAAGTAAAAGGTAGGCTACCTCCAAATACGTCGACCCTTCCGCTAACTGCTCAATCGGATAACCCCGGTACCGCAGAATTCCTTCATCACCGTCTAGATAAGTTATCGAGCTCGACGTCATTGCGGTTGTGGTTAGACCTGGATCATGAAACCAGACCCCCGGCAACAGCTTCGACCATTCGGCTGACGAGACTCCTCCGTTTTCAATGGGAATTTCTATGGACTTCCCTGTGCGATTATCCGTTATCGTTATACTCTCAGGCACGATCACGCCCTTCCTCGGCTAAATCTCTGTTCCATCAAGGCATATTACGCTCATTTTGGAATCCTAATAAAATCTATGACACTTTTTTTGCCACAGACCCACGTCGAATCTTAGATGCATATGGACCACAAAGTAAAAAAATACACTTATAAATCAGAAAGTTCTACGTCAAAATTCAACAATTTCCGCCTTCATATCGTATAGCGATAGACATTGGTATCCCGAATTTCAAATCCCATTGCCACGTACAGTCCATTGGCTTCCACCCTGGAGGGTCTGGAAGTCAAATCGACGGTTTTGGCGCCAAAAGATTTGGCAATGGCGATTGCATCCAGCACCATTTTCTTGGCAATTCCACGACCGCGGATTGACGAATCTGTTACAACATCTTCTATCCAGGCTCTAACCCCTGTTGGTATTCGAAAAACCACCAGGGTCAGTGTGCCAACTATTGATCCAGAGATCTTTTCGCTGGCGACTAGGAGATTAACCGACTCATCACTCAGCATTGCTTCCAACTCCACTAGCTTCAGCGGTTGAGCAGAACCCGAGAGCTGGGGAAGTAGAAAGTTAATACCTCGTAATAACTCTTGAGTAGGATCTTCTGCTACCTCGATTTCGATGATCTCGCCACTTTCCATACTTGCTCCGTTCTTCACCTAAAAAAGTATCTCATCTTAAGCCCCTACTAAACAGTCAACTCAAAGTTAGAGGCTTTGCTCTAAAGGTCTAGACCTCGTACCACAGATTAAGGCACAATGCCAGACAATATCATTAGCGGATATCTCACAATATCTGCCAAGCGGGGTAGCATGTATGTATGGATGATTTAGTGTGGCTCGATTCAATACCGTCTGAGCTACGCAGACCGATATTAATAACTGCGTTTTCAGGGTGGAATGACGCGGCAGAGGCCGCGACTTTAGCAATTGACTTTCTTCGTAAAAAGTTGGACGCGAAGGTCATAGCAGAAATTGATGCTGAAGAGTTTTACGACTTCACTGTGGTCAGGCCACAGATCATTCTTGAAGATTCAACAGTTAGAAAAATAAGGTGGCCAAGGATTTCGATATCACTGGCTCACCTGGAATACGCCGACAGGGATATTATTTTCATCAAAGGGCCTGAACCGCAGCTCCGGTGGAAGAGATTTGCGTCGACTATATTCGAACTGGCAGAAGACCTGGAGGTGGAAGCGATCATCTCACTAGGCGCCCTCCTGGCTGACTATCCTCACACCCGACCAGTAAAAGTCTTTGCAACTTCAAATAACTCCATAATGATAAAGAAATTGGGATTGATCCCATCCAACTACGAGGGACCAACCGGAATTATAGGAATTCTGACCGCGTGGTTCGAAAAAGGCGGAATACCGGGTGCTTCCTTATGGGCAAACATTCCCCACTACGTTACACAGACGCCTTCGCCCAAAGGCGCCAGAGCACTGATTGAAAAGCTTCTTGAAATTCTCAACTTCCGTATTGACACCCTGGAACTTGATATCGCAACAGCCGAATATGACCGTCAAATTGCCTCGATTATCGATAACGACGACGATGCCAAGGCTTATATAGCTCAGCTGGAGGCTACCAGGGACTTAGAAGCGGATGACGACGAGGAAGAACACAACCCACTTGTAAGTGAGTTCGATTCAGACTCAATTGACTCGCTAACTGAAGAAGTCCAGAAGTTCCTTCGAAATCATAAAAACGACTGACAGTGACCATAAGCACGCCCGCCTAAGACCCATATAAAAGGTCAAGGCCAGGCTAATCAGTATTTAAAACCTAAAAGTAGAGCTATTTAGGCGATTTATCCGTTCCAAAACGGAGTCCTGGGTGGATCAAAGTAGGTCGGTTCGACTATACCGTCAATGGCCATAAATGCCATCTCTACCCACTTATCTCGAGCCGCAAGAGGTGAAGGAAGGTTATCCCGCGCAAACCACCCCACATCACGGCATTCCAGCGGATGAGCCTTCAGTTCGCCAGATATAGTTCGACAATAAAAGATCATTGAGTACATCGCCACAGTGGTGAATCCCCTTTGCATACCATCTACCACTGACAGCAGTCGGACCGGCTCCACCTCAATACCGGTTTCCTCAAGAACCTCTTTCTTGACAACTTCAGCCGGACTATATCCAACGTCGGCCCAGCCAGTGGGATACAGCCATACCCCGGAATCGGACCTTTGAATTAAAAGTATCTCACCTGAAGCATTTCCGACGATGGCCCCTACTGCAGATTTAGGAGTCACGTAACCGGGTATGCCCCGAACTATCACCTCCCGCCACAGCTCCACCTGCTGTTGCGGATAGTGAGAAGCGGGGTCGGTGACTTCGTCAGCAAATGCCTTAATCTCCGCAGCTATATGGAGAATTTCCTCAAAACGCTCCATTTCATAAAGGCTCTCGGTAAATGACATTCCAGTTCTGGCCAATCCAGACAGTGCTTGGCTCCACCGAACTAATGCCGACTTTGGTATGTCCACATAATCGAAGTTAGCCAAAATTTACCCGGTTTGCGACAAATTTCTCAAGGAAATACATTTTGAAGCTGACTCGACATCAGATCCAGCAAAAAATAACATAAGATTGGTACCTATGGCGGTAAATTTAGACTGCAAACACTACATTATGCAGACAATAAAATCCGGAGATAAATTGGAAAAGTGCCGCCTTGGGGCAAATGAACCATTTCCATTCGATTGCCCGGAGAACTGTCTCTTCTTTGAACCCAGAGAGGGACTATCAAAAGCAGGGTGGCATATACCAAAACCCAAATAGATTCCCCTAGCGTTCTCCTTTAAAAAACTCCAGGAATTCTGGCATCAAAACGAGTACCCTTCCATAGTAGTACTCGTGCATGAAGGCGTCGATTTTTAAAGGAGTTCATATGGGAGGGTTTAGGAAGTTTCTGTTCAGGGGAAACCTGATCGACCTGGCCATAGCAGTTGTGATAGGCACTGCTTTTACCAAAGTTATAACTGCGACTGTTTCCGATCTGATCACTCCAGTAATCGGAGCTTTTGGTAAAGAGCCAAACTTTGAAACTTTATTCTTTACTGTCAACTCTTCAAAGTTCGCCTACGGTGACTTTCTGAATAACCTTCTGGCATTTGTAATCATCACAGCAACGATTTACTTTGTGATCGTTCTTCCGGTTGTCAAAATGACCACCCGGCTCTCGAAACCAAGGGACCCTGCGACACCTATGAGAGAATGTCCAGAATGTTTATCAAGTATCCCTGCTGCTGCATCACGATGCATGTACTGCACTGCAGCTTCGGCACCAGCTCAACCAAACTGAAATTAGCTCAATATCGACGGGAATCATAGGCCCAATGCAGCAACGCCTGGCGCTGCCTGGGTCTACAGGTAAAATCCCCTTTGGGGCAATACTTTACAAGCTGGGTAATATGCCGTCTAAACTGGCGGTGTCTTCTAATTTGTCGCTCATCATCTTCGGATCTGCGTCCCGCGAATGTCCTGGCATACCACTCAAACCATCCTCGCGGATCTTGATCAGACACCCAGCCTTTTTCTTCCCATTCTCTTAGAGAGATCGAAGCATCCACTCCAAAGAAATTCAGCGAAGGATCTGCCGGCATTCCAACCCCTACCAATTTGGCGTTGACCCACCACTCTTTGGGATATTCGTCTGTTTCAACCACGTCATTAAAGTATTTTCCACCAAACACACCCAGCTCTAACATTTCCTTGGGAGTAAGTTCCGGGAAAAACTGGTATTTCTCCTCCAGGTCGCTCAAATCTGCCATAGGCCGGGTCCGTAGGTACCTGTAACCCACCTGCATGGCATTATTTACAACTACTTCCATACCCACTACCTAAGATAAAGCCCAATCGACAAGTTTGGACACAGCAAAGCGCTCAACACAGGCAAAGCTAGCTCTCGACTACGTCGCCAAGACCTTCTACATCTACACCTAATGATTCCATCCAAGACATTGATTGCTCAATTGCGGCGGAATCCCCTTCTAGCTCGCAAATTATCCAGCCATTATCTTCGTCGACCGCAGCACGCCTGATATTTGCCAATACCCCATACTTTATAGCAACTTCAGATAACACTGGCCTAGTGATCAGTGAGTCAGGGTATATGAGCTTTACTCTTTGAGTTGCCATTCTTCCTCCAAAGCTCAAGCGATTCAAGTCGAATTTAAAATTAGACACCCAATGCCCTATAGTGAATCTATAAATTCAAATTACCAGACCTAAAGCCCTCTAGGTCCAAAGTCACATACTTATATCCCGCACTTTTTATAGCCTCTACTATTTGGCCTCTACAGGTGACAGCCCTCTCGAGGTCCTCTAGTGGTAGTTCGATCCTGGCGACCGAGTCATAGTGTCGAACCCTTAGCTGGCTGAAGCCAAGGTCCCGCAGTGCAGCCTCTGCCTTATCCAACCGATTTAGAACCACCAGTGAAACTTTGGTGCCATACGGAATCCTCGAAGATAGGCAGGCCGCCTGGGGCCTGTTCCAGGTGGGAAGGCCAAGTAAACGAGAGTGCTCTCTTATCTTTGTTTTGGAATAACCAGCTTCCGCAAGGGGAAATACTGCTCCTGCTTCCATTGCCGCCTTCTGGCCTGGGCGATATTCACCCAAATCATCAGCATTGACGCCAAGAACCACCGTAGTTGAAGTGACAGTCATGATAGGCATGATTGCATCCATCAGCTCAACCTTGCACCAGTAGCACCTGTCCCTGTTATTAGCCAGATACAAAGGGTTATCCATCTCAGCACTATAGACCCGCTCAAATTTGACATCCCAAAGATCAGCCAGTTTCGAGCAGTGCTCTTCCTCGCCGCTACTCAATGAAGGCGAGACGGAAGTTACCGCCACCACATTTTCATTACCAAGCAGGTTTCTGGCCACATACAGCAGAAAGGCCGAATCCACGCCCCCTGAAAATGCCACAACTACCGAACCCAGTTCTCTCAGCCGCTCGGACAGAGCTATAAATTCCTCGTCGTCAAGGAGAGAAGGCGTCACATTCATTGTGAGGCTGTTGTAACTCTTATTTGAAATTGAACTCACCGTTACCAATTTAGAAGGGAAAGAATTTAGCTGGCTCAGATTAACCGTCAATAAAATTTCAGCTTAGCTCCAACAGCACTTTTGGCTCATCAACCACACCCACATAAAACGGCCCAAATTCGGCATAGATTGCCGAAGCCTGGTCAAAGCGCAGCGTATATACCACGTCTTTGATATCGTCGATCCTTTGAGCAAAGAGGGTTACACCCCATTCAAATGCGTCCAATCCGGTAGACCCAGTTATCAACTGCAACACCCGACCGGAGAACTTCCTACCCGATACTCCATGTTCCGCCATCATGGACTCCCGGTCTTGATAGTTCTGAGTGTACCAGTTGGCTCCGACATCACGCTTTTTTGACATCGGGTAAAAACAGAAGGCCCGTTTGCCCGCTGGAGGAAGCTTAGGATACAGTCTTGGATTCCTTCGCTCAGGGGTGAGGTTCTTAGCATACTCAGATACTTCAGTTATTGAAAGATATGAATCTGAAATCTTCAGCTCAGCAACCGCAAGCTCGCTTTGCAGTTGGCGCAATCTGACGAGATCAGGTCCTAATACCATAATTGCGATGTCCGCTTTATGTCCTAAGATCGCCGCTGTGACTACCTGATACCCATCATTAGTTATGTCATTGAGAGCCTTCAGCACAAAGCCCCGATTGACATTTTTGTCCAAATGATAGAACAGGTGCAGTACGGACAATCCCTCTGAAGGAACTCCTGGCAATATCTCTTCAGAATTATTTACGTTATTAGTCACTGATCAGTCCCTTATTTGAAATCTCATATAGCTTTATCTCCGGCAATATTAGTGTTTTCGCCGTCTCCATGATGTTGCGCTATAACAGGCTAACTTTCAGAAATGGCCCATAAACCCGACTAGCACGGACTGCAGATTCGCGATGCCGAGAAAGTTGAGATATAAATGGCGGATCCATATATCTCCTTACATCGATCAAAAACGCTTCCTCGTAGCTAATAACCGACATAACAAGCCTACCTGTTAACCGCTTTATTGGTTTCAAAGGTACGGGCTACCAAAAGTTCCGTGCCCAGCTTTCCTCTAAAATGCCTCGTATACAACGATAGCTCTACTAATTTCAACTTTACTCGATCTCTTAGTTGGACTGAAAGGCAGTCCTTAACTGGGTTTCATACGGTATCCACCTACCTGCTGCATTCAGAAGCTGGGAACATCTTCTCGGTCCAAAGAAGATGTTCGTTGGTCCTCCAATTTATCTGGATCGCCCTTTAGGCCAACTCCAGCACGAGGCAGTCAGATGGTTCGACTACTGGCTTAAAGGAATTGGCACCGACATCATGAACGAGCCGTTAGTCAAGTCATTCGTAATGAACGCAGGGCAATGGAAGGGCGGCGACGAATAGCCATACCCTGAAACAAAATTCACCCCCTTCTATCTTCATGAAAATGGTGTGCTGGTTGAGCACGAGCATTGGCCTTACGAAGGAAGTGACTCATTCGAGGACTCACCATGGATGCGGGGATCGCTCAGATACGAGAGCCCGGCTTTTGTGGAAGAAACCGAAGTAGTTGGCCCAATTCGCCTCAAGCTCTTCGCCGCAACGACAAGCACCGACATTAATTGGATCGTCTCACTCCTTGAAATTGACTCCGAGGGTAATGAACGAATCCTAACTAAAGGTTGGCTAATGGGCTCTCACCAAGAACTGGATTTAGAAAAGACAACACCTTGGGAGCCCGTCCACACCCACTCCCATAACGAGCCATTGGCACCAAAAAAGATCTATGAATTTGACATAAAGATAGTTCCTACAGCCAACCTCTTCCGAGCGGGCTCAAAAGTTGGATTGAAGATCAGTTGTGCCGATAGCCCACCTAAGACTCCACTTGAGAGAATTGGAACTTGAAGCTTGACCAGGACTGCCATATCCAGAGTTACTGTCTTCCACAATGAAGACTATCCATCGTACCTCTTATTGCCGATTACAAAGGGAAACGTCCTTAGCACCTATTATTCAGGGGGCGTATCTGTAGGGAACTAAACCGCCCCCACACAAACAGTTCGACAGAATTAGATCGGGAGCAATGTCAAAGGAACATCGATATTGAAAGAGCGAGTGCCTAATTTAATCTGCCATGCACCAATCCTGTGCAGATCGTGAGCACAATCCAGATCATACCATTCCTGGGTGCCATTTGTGGCATCCGTCAATAGCTGGCGTTTGCCTGTCTCCTACACTTTATAATCAGTCCTGCTAAAATCGAATTCCGGCAGCATCCCGTTAGCAATTGGCGGATTGAGCCATCGACAAGCGAGAGGGCATTACCTGTAATCATCGGGCACACATGGAGAAGAGTTAATCTAGCCGAACCGTGTTGTGGCATTAATGCAATTGGGAGAGGCATGAGCCCCTCCCAATTTGACATCCAATCAATTACTTACTTTAGAAATCGTCCATGCCGTGAGCAGGCGCAACCGGAGGCTTCTCCTCAGGCTTTTCCACTACCACTGCTTCGGTTGTAAGGAACAGAGCTGCAATCGAAGCTGCATTCTGAAGCGCCGAGCGTGTAACCTTCACTGCGTCGATAACACCGGCATCAACCAGGTTTTCGTAAACGCCAGTTGCAGCGTTGAGTCCTTCAGATGGATTTGACAATCCCTTGACTCTTTCTACTACAACTCCGCCCTCAAGGCCGGCATTCACCGCAATCTGCTTCAGTGGCTCTTCAACGGCTTTGGCAACGATCCTTGCCCCTGTTGCCTCATCGTCTGAAAGCTTTTCCGCAGTTGCAAGAATTGCTCCCTGTGAACGAAGTAACGCTACGCCACCTCCGGGAACCACACCCTCTTCAATCGCAGCTTTGGTCGTAGAAACCGCATCTTCGATTCGATGCTTCTTCTCCTTGAGCTCAACTTCTGTGGCTGCGCCAACTTTAATGATTGCGACACCACCAGATAGCTTGGCAAGACGCTCTTGCAGCTTCTCACGGTCGTAGTCTGAGTCGGTGTTCTCGATTTCAGTCTTGATCTGGCTGATCCTGGCTTTGATGTCAGCTTCGGAACCAGATCCTTCGATCACCGTGGTCTCATCCTTGGTAACTTCAATTCTGCGAGCGTGTCCCAACAGATCCAAAGTTACGCTCTCTAGTTTGAGTCCGACCTCTTCGGTAATCACCTGGCCACCAGTAAGTATGGCGATATCCTGAAGCATTGCCTTTCTTCTATCGCCAAATCCCGGGGCTTTTACCGCTACCGATTTGAAGGTGCCACGAATCTTGTTTACAACCAGAGTCGCCAACGCCTCACCTTCGACATCCTCAGCAATAATTACAAGCGGCTTACCGCTTTGCATTACTTTCTCGAGGATGGGCAGAAGGTCACGAACATTGGAAATCTTCGACCCGTAAATAAGAATGTAAGGATCGTCCAAGGTAGCTGACATGGACTCTGGATCGCTGACGAAATAGGGCGAAATGTAGCCCTTGTCAAAGCGCATACCTTCCACAAGATCCATTTCCATGCCGAATGTGTTGGATTCTTCAACTGTGATGACCCCGTCTTTGCCGACTTTTTCGATCGCCTCTGAGATCATCTCACCGATTTCGGAATCAGCCGCAGAAATGGAAGCCACTTGGGCAATCTGGCTTTTGGACTCAGTCTCTTTGGCGATTTGCTTCAAGGAGTCAACTGCAGCCTCGACCGCCTTTTCGATTCCGATCTTCAGGGACATTGGGTTTGCTCCTGCCGCAACATTGCGCAAACCTTCGTGAACCATTGACCATGCCAGCACAGTGGCGGTGGTTGTCCCGTCACCGGCAACGTCATCGGTCTTTTTCGCGACTTCCTTGACTAATTCCGCCCCAATTTTCTCGAATGGGTCTTCGAGGTCGATCTCCTTTGCGATCGATACCCCGTCATTGGTGATAGTGGGTGCTCCCCACTTCTTTTCAAATACCACGTTGCGGCCTTTAGGGCCGAGAGTAACTCGTACTGCGTCAGCGAGTTGGTTCATACCCTTCTCGAGTGACCTACGAGCCTCTTCATCAAATGTAATCAACTTAGCCATACGATGGTTCCCTCCGTTGGGTTCCTTTTAGCACTCTCGATACTAGAGTGCTAATAGCACTTCACGTTAGATCATAATTCGTTCATAGCGAGCTTTGGCCAGATTTTTTACAGATTATTTCGCAATTTGCCGAACTATGGAAAATAACTTGGCCTAAGAGGCTAAAAAGATCCTCCGGCCACTGCCGGAACGATAGAAATCACCTGGTTGGGTTGCACCTCTGTATTTAGGCCTTCCAAAAATCTAACGTCCTCGTCAGCAAGAAATACATTTACAAACCTTCGCAGCGCACCTGATTCATCGAAGATTCGCTCTCCTAAACCGGGGAACTGGGTATCTATTGCTTTCAGGACTTCCCCGACGGTAGAGCCTTCCACCTTTAACTCTGATTCTCCACCTGTCAAAGATCTAAGCTGCGTAGGTACCCGAACTGTCGTTTCCATTATTGATGACTCCTTTGTGACTCATAAACCTTTTTGAATGCCTCTAGGGTCGGCTGGATTACGTAAGTGGGACCTTCTGTATCCGCCAGCGCCTCAACCGTCTTTAGCCCGTTGCCAGTAATGTAAGCCACCACTTTTTCCTCCGGTCTGACCACACCTTCATTCACCAACCTGGCCAAAGTGGCAATAGTGACACCACCTGCAGTCTCAGCGAAGATACCCTCTGTGCGGGCCAAAAGCCCCATAGCTTCAACCACTTCCTGGTCGGTCACGGAACCAAAACCACCACCGGTCTTGCGAACCACGTCAAGAGCATAAAATCCATCAGCAGGATTTCCAATTGCCAGGGATTTTGCTATCGTGTCTGGTTTTACCGGCTTTATATAGTCGTGGCCGGACTGAAAGGCAGTTGCGACCGGGGAGCATCCAGCGGCCTGGGCGCCGGAAATCCTCACGTGTGGCTCTTCTTCAAGCAAACCAACCTTGTATAACTCATTGAAGCCCTTATGGATCTTGGTCAGTTGGCTTCCAGATCCAACCGGGACGACTACGTGGTCTGGCGCCTGCCAGCCCAACTGCTCCGCGACTTCATAGGCCAAAGTCTTTGATCCTTCGGAGTAGTACGCCCTAACGTTCACATTGACAAAAGCCCAGGTGGGTTCCTCGGATGCAAGTTCGGCACACAAACGGTTCACGTCATCGTAATTACCATCGATAGCTATTACGTTTCCACCAAAAATCGAAGTACAGATTATCTTCGCCTGCTCGAGATTGGCGGGAATGAATACATACGACTCCATTCCCGCCCAGGCAGCGTGAGCGGCAACCGAATTGGCAAGGTTACCAGTAGAGGCACAGGCAGCAACCTTAAGCCCCAGCTCCCGAGCCTTTGAAAGCGCCACTGAAACTACACGATCTTTGAATGATCCGGTTGGATTAACGGTGTCATTTTTCAGCCACAGGTCACTGAGGCCAAGCTCTTTGCCCAGATTTTCCGCCTTTACCAGAGGCGTATATCCAACCCCCAAAGATACATAATCGGTGCCTTCAACAGGCAACAGGTCGGCATAACGCCAAATGGTTGCCGGTCCATGCTCGATCTTTTCCCGGGAAATGGATTTGGCAATAGCCTCGTAATCATACGCTACTTCCAGGGGTCCAAAGCAGTACTCACAGACGTGCAGCGCCTCAATTGGGTAGGTCTTATGACACTCACGACACTTCAAAGATTGAACAAAAGCCACGCAAATCTCCTCATCGATCGGGCTTTGGCACCTGGCAGGCGACTGCTGGTTGCCGCGGTATCATAGGGCCCGTCCCTAAACCGCTCTTGATGATGTCTCAATTAATGCTAAATGATAATCGGATACATGAATTGTAACGACATCAAATTTCCCAAAATTCCCTGAATACCTTTCAAATCTGATTTTTTCTTCAGCTGAACCATCTATTTGGCAGGTATTTGACAGAAAATGGCAAATAGTTTGGCAATTCAGACAAAGATAAAAGGGTGGAATTTTCATTAGATCAGGACTACCGAAACTTTATGGAAATGGCCAAAGAAAACAAAATTTCGGTCATTATCCCCGCCAGAAACGAAGAGAAAACGGTTGGAAAGATCGTTTCAGCACTCGTAAGCAGATACTGCCTAGCAGACAACCAGGTCATCAACCTCATAGTCATCGATGATCACTCAGATGACGCAACAGCGGAAATAGCAAAAAAGTTTGGGGCAAAGGTGGTTTCCAGGTCTGACCCAAATAAGTCAAACGGAAAAGCAGAAACCGTTTTAGAAGGAATCACTCAATTTCCAAGTGATATCTACGTGCTATTTGATGCTGATGTATCAAATTTCTCCCCGATTTGGCTCGAACAGTTGTGTAAGCCCTTGGAAGATCCTTCGGTTGTGCTTTCGAAAGCCACTTATCAGAGACCAATTACAAATCCAAATTCAAACACTGAAAGATTCTTTGAAGGCGGCCGGGTAACAGAACTGGTAGCCAGGCCCCTGCTGTCTCTTTTCTTTCCTGAACTGGCCAAGTTTGGCCAGCCGTTATCCGGAGAGGTCGCATTCAGGCACAACCTGATAGAGTCAACATCCTTTTCGGCTGGATATGGGATTGATGTGGGCATATTGATAGATGTCTATCTAAAGTTCTCGATAGGTTCGATTCAGGAGGTCGACCTTGGACAGCGAACCCACAGTCATCAGGATCTAAGCTCACTGTCATCACAGGCGCTTCAGGTAGCCTCCGCAATAATGCAAAGGGCAGGGATTGACATAACATCAGCGCCAGGTTACGAAAGGATAGTCAGACCGGGTAGTCCGGATGAAAAAGTACCATTAAACGAACTCAGGATCCGCTAGGTTCACCCAGAACTTTCCGAAGCACTTTACTGATCGCAGTTTGAGTTGAGTTCCAAGCTAATTCGTATCCAGCCTCAGAAACAAGTGAATAGAACCGGGAACTGTCGGGGAGCCGGGAATATATATCGGGATCGATATCGCCTGTGAGTACCAGATAGGGGATGGACCTATCTATACATAGAGCGACTACCCCTCCAACCACCTTTCCGTTGAAACTCTGATCGTCCAAATAACCCTCACCAGTGATCACTAGCGAAGCTTCATCCAGGGCTTCATGGAGACCGTTGACCTCCGACACCAAATCAAACCCAGACACAATTGTCCCGCCAATTGCGGCCAATCCCCCCGCCAGCCCTCCAGCGGCTCCGGCGCCAGGGATCTTAGAAATGTCGACTCCAAAGCGAGTCCGGTAGGTTTTTTCAAGTGCCTGCAGCCTCCGCGATAGCAGTTCAATCTGAGATGGTGAAGCACCTTTCTGGCCGGCAAACTCGACTGCGGCTTGGCTAAAGCGAGTCTGAACATCGACCGCTACTATAAGTTCCACCCCAGCTAGCCTTGATATCGGCTCCAACGCTTCAATGGCCCCCATACCTCCGTCTGTGGTTGCTGATCCTCCACATCCAACGATTATCCGCTTGGCTCCGGCAAAGACAGCATCCCTGATAAGCTCTCCGACTCCTTTAGTGGTTGCTGTCAGCGGTTGATTAAATTCCGGTCCTCCCACCAAGGAAAGTCCTATTGCTGCAGCAGATTCAATGATCGCTTGAGATCCATCCAGTTTGTAGTCCGAAGTAATTCTTCTTCCATCCGCACCCGTCACCTTCGCTGATCTGACAACTCCGTCAAAAACCGAGAGCAGCCCCTCACCGCCATCTGACATCGGTAATTTCATCACTGAATTACCACACTCCAGAAAGTACTGAGAAATCCATTCAGCTATTTCGGGAGCGGAAGCTGTCCCCCTGAATTTATCCGGAGCAATGACTACCTTATCTCCCGCCATTACTCAGTCTCACCTGGACTTAACACCTGGTCCCTTGCAGCAGGGTAGATGATCAGCTGAGTACAACGGAATTCTGCCATAACCCGGCCTGTATTGACACTTTTGATTTGACTATCCCACACCTGAGTGGTCCGCCCCAAGTGGATCGCAGTTGCTACTCCAGAAACTGTGCCCAGGGTAGTGGTTGAAAGAAAATTTGATTTCAACTCGATGGTAGTAAAGGTTTGCGCCCCCTTCGGGAGCGACAGCTGACACCCAACACCGCAAAGTGTGTCAGCCAGTGCAACTATTGAACCGGCATGAAGATAACCATTTGGAGCCAGATGTCTATTGTCGATTTCAAACGAACCGGAGATTATTCCTTTGTCGAAATTAGTTATCTCAATACCAAGAGCACCAAGCATTCCATAGCTATTCAGTGAAAAGAGCATTTCTTGAGTGAGAGGCAATTTGAAACTAGAGTCAGAAAAAGACATGAATTTAGCCTAATAGGTCATCGATAATTCAAAAAACCAGAATCTCAACTTAACAACGACCGGGTTTGTTAACTGTTCGGGAATGTCTTCGTGTAGACCCCTAGCCCAAGCTGCCCGCAGACCTTAGTTTGACTAAAAAACTAATTGGCCTTGTCGGTACCCAGCACGATATTTAAATCTGATGGTTGGACCGGGGGGATCGGAGTTGAAAAAGATAATGGCTTTACCGACGAAGTGCCAAGTCCAATAACAACTGCCAACTGGTCCGCCTGTTTGAGATACCCCGGTGAATAATAGATAGACGTTACGCTGGCATCTTGGATACTTGCATTAGTGGGTGCAACGACATCGTATCCATCCTGGGCCAGTTGATTAGTCATCTTGCCAGCAGCCCCAGCCACCGTCGTACCATTGAAAACTCTCACTGTGATAAGAGAATTGGCCGAGGAGGAAAGTGCCTGGTTAGATACCGATCCCGATGAACTCGCAGTTGTGGATGGACTTGCTCCACTGGAAGAATTCGCCGACGGTGCCACTGTTTGGGGTAGCACCACCTGGTCCGGAGTACTTGAACTGCTGGAGCGGGAACTTTGCCCACCGTTAGAAACTGAATTTGCAAAAGTGGTGGATGTTGTCGATTTGGGTGAGGAATTGACAGACGTTTTATCCGATGTCTTTTGAGTTGAAGGTAGCGAAGAAAATGCTTTGATGGCAAGGAGTGCTATAGCGAGAATAAGAATTGCACCTTTGCCTGCCGCCTTAGAGGATAATTGTTTCTTTTTATGAAGCGCAGCCTGCTCTCGCTGAACCCTCATCCGCTCCGCTGTTGTCGAGCGAGGTGACGACCTGCGAGCTGTAGCCCCGGATGACCGTGATCGACTTGCACCTGCAGAACCAGTCCTCCTTGGATCTGAAGCGCTGGAACTTCGGGAAGACCTACCGCTGCTGGCCAAGTCAAACTCCTCTCAAAGACTAGTTCAGACACACAAAGGGCCGAATGATACTTAAAATATAGCCGAATGACGGATATGTAATTACACATTTGTTTATGTATTTGGCGGTTTGCTACCATATCCAAGCGAGAGGGCACCGTCCTTTAGGGCGGTGGTGAATTGCCAATTATGCATCTGGTCGGTTCTGTTGTTCGATGTATTGGCGTAACACCGAAAGAGGTGCCCCGCCGACAG
>JAJZLS010000046.1:0-2263 GCA_021803345.1 Actinomycetes bacterium | reverse complement strand
TATCGATTCCGGCGCATCTCATGTGGAACGGCTTGTCAAGTACTGCGAAGAAATTGTTTTGAAAAGGTTTTAGCGCGCGTTGAATCAGAGATCCTTTTCGCAACATATTAACTGAGCAGGCGATGGGGTCTTGGGTTCAAGGTAAATCACGTCCAGTAAAGCAAGGACGAATGACCTTGACGCCGGGGTGGCAGCTGCTACGCAACCCCGGTACTCAAGGTGTAGGTGGTGGCCGGGCTCCGGTGCTCGCCAGGCGTGCCAGCCAATCGTGGATCGTGCCTCCGCCACTCTCATGTACGCGGGTCGGAACCGCAGTTTGTCTATCCGCAGAAAGTTGCCCCAAACTGGTAACGCTACCTGGATTGTCCGATAGCAAAGATGCGACGGGGATCTGCTCTGCGACGGCGGAAGGCTGGCACGCCTGGTCAACAACGGACACCCCGGGCACAGATTGGCGAGGTGACCACAGGAAAGTGTCCCTTTTATTGTGGGTTACAGGTGATGGAACTACAACAGGTGCAGATGACATTGTCAGACACCTTGGGGGGATAGGTAGTTGGTGGAAGGGGTCATACAAGGCTTCTTAGCTGTCTATGAGCTCACAGAAGGCAACCGGTTCATCACAGCTCGGACATATTCCACCCGGACCAACCTTAGCCATGAAGTGTCCACACTCACATTGCTGTTGGCCAAGCAGGCGCATGTCACAGACCGGACATTGATAGACGGTGTAGGCCTTTCTGGATTGTGATGATGGAAGCTCGGGTATCGCTGTCACAGACTGATGGCGAAGCCTGTAGGCCTTGGAACGACAAGCGCCAGAGCAGGTGCTGCGTTGCCGGCCAGCTGGCAGCGGACCTCCACATACCCAGCAGCTATCCGTTACGTAAGCGTGACGCAACGGTAGTTCGGACTTTTGCTGTGGTGATGTCTGAGACGAAGATGTCGGAAGTGACGATCTCATCTCAGGAGGTCATCTCTACATAGACGAACCCGGCCAGTTCTCTTGCAATCGCAGTAACTACTTTGTTCCTTGAGTCCTTTCTACCGCTAAGGTACCGGAACCGACCGCATAGGCGCAGCTGAGCATTCCAGGCACGGTCGATCACTTCCTTTTCAAGGCCACTTTGGCGGGTCTTCATCCCAACTCCACTGTTCGGGCTGTGCTGGTAGGCCCAGGCAGACTCTATCAGCTGGGTACGCACATGGACGTTGCCAGCGTGGGTTATACCTCCCCGAGATACAGAGGCTCCAGAGGAGTACTCTGATGGTACTAGTCCACAAAAGCCCATGAACGCTGCTGAGTGGGCAAAGCGCCGAAAATCACAGACCTCACTTATGACACTTAGCGCTCCCAAATGGTCGATTCCCCGATAGGCGCCAAGGCGATGAAGAGGATCTGAAAAAAGCGGATCATCAAAGTACGGCGTGAGATTCGCTGTGATCGCTCTCAAAGCGGCGTCTTGGACTGCAACCCCGGAACGGTAGAAAGAAAAGGCATCCTTGACTGCTTGGTCTTCGAAGTGTCTCGAAGCTATCCAGCTCTCATGACGAATAGTCCAGGTGGTCCCGTCTCTATAGACCTCATTGTGTCGTAGCAAAAACGACGATAGTCTCTGACGGGCCCGTCTGCGCTCTTCGACTGCTACCTGGCGGGCCCTACAGAGATCACGGACTCCTTCTTCTTTACGGGTTGGAACTCGGATAGCTGTCAATTCATGTGCACGATGGAGTCTTGCCAGACGCCGACAGTCCCTGCGATCTGTCTTCACATGATCGCCTGGAACTCTGGGGATGAGCGAAGGAGCAACAACATCACATCTCACCCCGATTGAGCTCAGCAGACGATAAAGCTCATATCCAGTTGGTCCAGCTTCATAACATGTCCGCAGCTGAGTTGGGCTATCGAAACGGTTGATCAGGCGACGGATTGAGGCTTCATCATGAAAGATCATCTCGGTATCAGGTACTACCTCATCTGGGCGAAGAATTCCTACAGCAATTGAGTCCTTTGAAACGTCAAGCCCTAGATATATCAGGCCTCTTTGAGTAGAATTGTTGTTTGGCACGGTTGGCTCCTTTCTGTTTTGTGGCAACCTGCACTTCAATAGTGCACGACCCACGTCATTTTTGCTGAACGGGAGCCGGCCGTTCCATTACAACTGGTCGGTTCTGTTGTTCGATGTATTGGCGTAACACCGAAAGAGGTGCCCCGCCGACAGACCCAGCAAAGTAGGAGCCAGCCCAGAGTTTATTTGCACGC
>JAJZLS010000059.1 GCA_021803345.1 Actinomycetes bacterium | reverse complement strand
CCGGTATCTCCACCTGCGAGCACGGAAGTCCGATCGGGGTCCAGGTACAATCCCACCACTCGGGTAGAAGGCGATCGCACCGAATTCAAATCGCCTGCCCGCTCACCGACTGCCAACAAATCCACCGAATCAGACCAAAGCGCTACCACTAATGTATCTCTAGGTGGAAGAACCCCATCAAGCTGATCAATGGACCGGACAAGGGCGTAATCAAAAAGCGCTTGGTCTAATCGTTGACGTTCATCGATGGGACATCCCACTGGAACTAAAAGAACCTCATCACTGTCGGTCACCATGGAAGAGCCAGAACCGCTCCCGTTGAGATGTTTCCTCATCAAAGAGTGGCAACAATCTTTTCTTTGCTTGCCACGAGAACCTCTTCAGCACCTTCGGCAAAGGGCTGACCCTTGGGAAGCAGGAGCGAGGCCGCCCTCACCTTTTGGCTTTTCTGATCCAAAGCTGGAGGCTCAGTTCCTTCTTCGGCCAGCGCAAGTGCAGCATTCAACATGCGGCGGCGAGCCAAGATGATCCCCACGTCCGAGGTACCCAAGTGCTCCCTTGTACGGTCCTGAATAGGACCAATTGTCTCCTGGATGGCAGAGTCCTGCATGCCGACCCCATAAATTCCGCTGAAAGAACGCTGTTCGCGCTGTGCCCGGCGATCAAGCAAGT
This sequence comes from Actinomycetes bacterium, assembly GCA_021803345.1. GTDB lineage: Bacteria > Actinomycetota > Acidimicrobiia > Acidimicrobiales > Acidimicrobiaceae > SCQM01. Next base: position 19,270 of record JAJZLS010000059.1, on the reverse strand, counting down.
ATTTATTTCTCTTGTTGGCAACGGTATTGAACGTTCCTGGGATCAAAGATGCATGTATACCGCTTCCAGACTCGATTCCCTCAATCTCACTTGGAGTCAACTCCCTGTGTGGATGAAAATTAATACTCCATACATAACAGTTCTCATCGTCTATAGGAACCCACGCATGACCACCCATCGCATGATCTCCAAAGGGAGGAATTAGCGTAAACCATGGAAGAATAAATTGAGTAATTCTCCAGTAGTAGGAATCTTCCTCACCTTGACGTCGAGCCCCAATCAGAAGGCCGCCGGGAGACTCCACCACCTCAAATTTAGGATGGGTGTCAGCTCGAAGGTATCGATTTCCCTTAGCGGCGGTAAATAGAGGTTCGCTCTCCAGATCAAATCGGTGCAGAAATGATACGTGGCTGGAATCGATCCCGCCCTCGAGTGCCTGGAGATAGTTTGTCTCCTGGACCCTCTTCGAAACATACCTCTGGGAGGCCGGAAGCAATGCCCACTCTAACTCCGGAGCAGGTGGGACTAACTCTTTGGGTCCCATATAGGTCCAGATGACACCTCCTCTCACAACACATGGATAAGCGGTGATGCATATACGCTCTTTGAACCTAGCGGTTTCCGGCTCAGAAGGCATGTCGATACACTGTCCATTCACGTCATACATCCACCCGTGAAAAGAACATCTCAGTCCGTCACCTTCATTACGGCCATAGAACAACGACGCGCCTCGGTGAGGACACCACTCCTGAACCAGAGCGATTCTGTCCTGAGCATCCCTGAATCCAACCAGCCGCTCCCCCATTAGGGTTATTTCAATGGGATCACAACCCGGCTCAGGCAGTTCCGATTCGAGAAGCGCAGGAACCCAGTACCTTCTTAAATAATTACCCATGATAGTGCCAGGGCCGGTATGGACCAATATGTCCATCTTTTCCTTATTTGCCATATCAACTCCCTTCCGCAAACATTTTTCGATTCCTCAAAATAATTTCATAAAACTAAACCAATCAACCAACTTGATCTTTAAAACTGTTGCAAGCGATAAACACCTTGGTACCTAAATCTAAAACCTTCTATACCTCAATCTTCCCATAGCTTGCATCGACTAAACTGGTTGGAGTTAAATTCGATCCAGAAAGCTCGCAAATAATCCTCCCGCTCCTAAATACCAGTACCCTGTCGCTAAGCGTGGCTACGTCTTCGTATTGTTCCGAGGAAAAGATGACTATCCCTCCCTGCTCAGCAAAAGCTTTCAGCATCCTTATTATCTCTACCGTGGCACCAATATCCACACCTGCGGTAGGTTCTTGAAGCAGCAGTATTTTCGGCTTGGCTTCTATCCAACGTCCCACCAAAGCTTTCTGCTGGTTGCCCCCGCTTAGAACCGAAAACGGCATGTGAGCCGATGCACCCGTGATGGCAAATTTCGACATCATCCCGCTTACGATCGACTCTTCCTTTTCCCCCCTAAGCCAACCCAATCTTCCAACGATGGTGTCTAGTACCGGCAGTGTCACATTCTCTCCAATGGACGCGGACAGCACGCCTCCAGCCCTTAGGCGGTCGCCGGAAACCAGTGAAATTCCTTCCCTTCTCGAATTGACGGGATCAGGTCTAAATTTTCTGCCATTAACCACAATCTCCCCCCGCTTGGGAATTGTCGCCCCATATAGCAAAAATGGCACTTCTTCGTGACCGGCACCCATCAAACCTGTCAATCCAATTATCTCGCCCGAGAAAGCTTCGAAAGATACTTCATCCAAATTCTCGCTTGTTAGGCCATCAACCTTGAGATAACTCTGGTCGGACCGGACTTTCTCCCCGCTTGCGGTAGAGACTTTATCAACCGATTGGCCCACCACCAACTCAGCAAGGCTGTCATAGTCATATGCTGCCACGTCGTCAGTTACGATCAATTTTCCATCACGCAATACAGAAACACGGTCAGCATATTGAAGGGGCTCCTCGAGATGGTGGGTAACCAGAAGAACACCCACCCCATGTGAGGCTACCAACTTGATCGCACCAAATAATATTTCCTTTTCTGCCTGCGGAAGAGCTGCGGTCGGCTCGTCTAAAATTATAAGCCCGCCTTTATCTAAGGAGTTATCCCCTTCGACATCCTGAAATGCCCTTATAACCCCAAGGATAGAACGTTGAGCAGCTGACAGCCGGGAAACTGGCAGCTCCGGATTAAGTTCAATTCCAAAACGAGCGAGCAACTCAGAAACCGTAGCCCGCTCATTGCGCCAGCGAATATGACCTAACGCTCCAGTATCCAACCTTCCAACTCTTAGATTCTCAAGAATAGAAAGCGTGGGCACCAGCCCAATATCCTGGTGCAGGAAACTTACACCGAATTCCCTAAGCGCCAAAGAAGTGGTTGGATAGTGAACTTGATGCCCATTTATCGTTACAGACCCTGAGTCGGGGTTATGGTACCCAGAAATAATTTTTATCAGGGTCGATTTTCCCGAGCCATTGTGACCAAGCAGGGCATGAACTTCACCTAATTTAACTGTAACACTAACTTGATCAAGTGCCTTTGTGCCACCGAATGCCTTGCTTACATTGTCCACCACAAGAGCATCACTAGAAGCCATTTAAAGACCTCTCCTCAACCAGCAATCTCGGATCGCTATGTCCATTTTCCAACCTCTACCTACCCACCAACGTTGCCAGCCCGATGGCTACTATAAGTATCGCACCATCAAAAACATTGGTAACCCAGTTGGAGAGACCGAATAACTGCAGCCCAGTCGTCCCTACGGCCAACAGTAATACTGCGACAAAGGTACCAATAGGATTGAAACGACCCGGTTTTATCGTTGCGGCCCCTAAAAAAGTCGCAGCATAAGCAGGCAAAAGATACGGATCTCCAGTCCCAGCCTGAGCTGCTCCGGTTTGACCGAGCACAATCAGGCCGGCAAACCAGGCCCCAATGGCAGAGACAAATAACGAAACCGTCCTGATGCGATTGACCCTTATGCCAGCGAGCCTGGCTGCTTCTCTGCCTTCACCAGTAAAGTAGAGAAACCTTCCACTCTGCATATGATGGAGCACGTACCAGATAATGATCCCAATCACAACCGCATACCAAAACGGCGTGCCAATTCCCAAGAACCTTGCCTGCATAGGTTTCAAAATCGAACTTGGGATGTTGCCTATCGTAGATGAATTGGAAACCGCCTCAGACAAACCATCCAGGATCGTACCCATGGCCAAAGTAGCTATTAGTCCGTTCACTCTAATCTTCACGATTAAATAACTATTTATTGCCGCTACTAAAAGTATTGCAATAAATGAAATCACAAGGGCAATGACAACCGGAATACCTTTAGTAACAGATAGATACCCAATCAACACACTGCTGAAACCCAGTACCCCACCAATGGACAAGTCGATTTCTCCCGCCCCAAGAGCAACCGTAAGAGTTAGTGAAAGTGCAAATAACGCAGCTTGACTAGTGAGTATTGCCTCAAGATTATTAAGTGCCAGAAATGTATGTGGCCTAAGGATGGCAAATATCACAACGGTTACCACAAGCGCAACCACAACTGTAAAATGCCTGATAAATTCACGCGGACTTGAAAATGCAATGCCCCGGGTAACGGCCTTTGATTTTTGTGGCTCCTCTAAGTAAGCACCAGCCACTTGTGACTCGTTTGTATTCTCACGAGACTGACTTCCCTCTTTACTCTTATTAGGCACAACCACTGGTTCTAAATTCCCCTCAATCCCAAAAATTACTAACCATGACCAAATCAAAGTTTGATCGTCTTAGCGCTCCGGCCCCAGCTTGACGTTTAATGAACCGAATTCATACATGTGTCTTACAAATTTGGTCAGTGCACCAGCCCCAACGAGAACCGAGCAAGAGTCTTCCGACTTTAGAAACGACCCCCTCTGTGCACCTGTCGCCACTCGCAATCGGTCAAAATAAATATACTAAAGACCCCCTACCCCCATTAAATCGAGTATTTCTGTGGGCACTAGAGGACTCGAACCTCCGACCTCAGCCGTGTGAAGGCTGCGCTCTAACCAACTGAGCTAAGCGCCCGATGTTCATATACATTAGTGTCGTGATAGCAAATCGGTATGCCACCCAACCAAATAATTATTTCTCTGCTGCACGTAAGTAATACCTGAGAGCAGAAAACTCTCCAATAGGCAATGGCAAAGACTTATTCCATCTAATAACGCAGATTCCAAAAAATACCTTCAGAAACCACGCATAAGAACATAATAAACTTGTTTGAAATTACAACTTTGAATCATTTTCAGTCGAAGGTCTCCTAAACTTAGAGGCCGATGAGTCGCCTAACTGATAAAGAAAAGCTTTATGGAATTTTGGTCGGCATTTACGGAATCATTGCTCTTGGATTCCTGTGGATCCCACATTTCAACGGACCGCTGCCAAAGGGAGCCACGTCCCCCTTCATTCCATGGTTGGCGGGTACCGTGGCCTTGGTGGTGACTATATTTCTCGTGACCAGGCGACTACGAATGTTTTCTGGACTTATGATGGCGGCCGTAGGTGTTTTGGGTCCATGGTCAACGTATTTACTTTTAGCGTTTCCCCTGGTAGTCTGGGCTGGGTTCGTCTCTTTTAAGCGCGGGGCTAGACAGGTGCAACCATCAAAAGCTAGTGGCGGTAGTGGAAGTATGTTTGGACGCAAATCGGCAATTGATGCCAAGTCTGAAGTGCGTAAGCCCCCAGGCCAATCACGCAGATATACTCCACCGAAGAAGCCTCGAAAGTAATGAATCACACGCACCGATTTTCACAAGAAGTAGAAACATTCCCGCTTATTGGAAGTAAATTTGACCACCGTAAATTTAGGAGCACTTGTTGATAGCTGAACAACTATCCGGAAAGAACTTCTTTATTACCGGATCAACGGGATTTTTAGGTACATCGTTAGTCGAAAAACTTCTTCGCAGCGTCCCTGACTGCCACCTGTACCTGTTAATTCGCCCTGGAAGAAGAAGCACGGCTTCAGATCGAATGTATAAAGAGATATTCAAGAACGACTGCTTCGATAACCTCAGACAAATTTACGGTTCTCAGTTCAATGAAAGAATCAGTTCCAGGGTAACCGCACTGAGCGGAGACGTAACTACCGACGGATTGGGCTTGACACCAGACGAACTTGAACTGCTCGCCAACTGCGATGTATTTATCCATTCTGCCGCAACGGTAAGTTTTGACGCAATGCTGGACGTAGCAGTTGAAGTCAACCTTTGTGGACCTCGACGGGTCGCCGAAACAGTGATCGCAGCAAGAGATCGCTTCGCGGTGAACAAACCACATCAATTGATAGCAATATCAACTGCCTATGTTGCCGGAAGACGCAGAGGATACTCGCCAGAACTTCCACTCGATGAAACTTCATTCATCACAGACCTGGATTGGCGGGCGGAGGTGAAAGCTGCCAGATCTGTTCGGGGAGACATAGAGTTGAAGAGTCGGGAACCTGAAAGACTGGAGCTGCTGCAAAAATCCGCCGGTAGGGAGCTCGGTGCAGCGGGTGCACCACTGATAGCCGAAAAGGTGGAAAAGCTTAGGATTGAGTGGGTACATGACGAGCTTGTAAAGGCTGGAGTCGCAAGGGCTGCATCGGTGGGCTGGCCTGACGCATATGCCTACACAAAGGCGCTAGGCGAGAAGGCCCTCCTTGAAAAAAAGACTGAAATTCCAATAACCATAGTAAGGCCCTCGATTATAGAATCAGCCCTAGCTGAACCAACGCCAGGATGGATCCGCGGATTTCGGATGGCGGAACCGATCATTATTTCATATGCAAGAGGTCTTTTAAAGGAATTCCCTGGAGTACCTGAAGGAATAATTGACGTAATTCCGGTTGATATGGTCACTTCTGCCATCATTGCAGTCGCGGCCCGTGGCCCAAAAAGCGCAAATGGCAATATTTTTCAAGTGGCCTCAGGTTCACGAAATCCTCTAAAGTACGCGACTTTAGTGGACTATGTACGAACTTGGTTTCAGCAGCATCCCCTATTTGATTCCGACGGGCAACCTATTATGGTTCCAGACTGGTCCTTCCCGGGAAGAGGCCGAGTCCAGTCACAATTGGAACGAGCTACGCAGGTACTCAAACTAGTTGAAAAGACAACTGGATTGCTTCCAATTCGCGGTGACCAAGCGAAATTCATCGTAAATATTGAAGAAAAAAGAGAAGAGATCGACCGTGCCCTGGGATATGTAGAGCTTTACGGCACCTACGCCGAGACGGATGCAATATTTGCCGTCGAGAACCTTTTACAACTGTTCAACTTGCTCGATCCCCTCGATCAGCAAAACTTCAATTTTGACCCGCTGACGATCGATTGGCATCACTTTGTCACTGAAATCCATCTTCCCTCAGTTGTGCAGCACTCCCGAGTTAAAACCACGCCCACAAAGAGAAACTCGTATACGCGTACAAGTCGACACCTTAACGTCATCCTTTCGCCCCAGAGACAACTCGCCGTATTTGACCTTGAGAACACTATCATGTCTTCAAATGTTGTGGACACCTACGCTTGGCTTGCCACACGAAGATTACCAAAATCTAAAAAAGCCCTCCTGGCACTGGATTTGGCGATTCAGGGACCTTCTCTGTTGGCACTTGACAGAAAAGATCGCGGCGACTTTTTGCGCTCGTTTTATCGCAAATACGAGGGCGCTCCACCGGAGCGGTTGAGCAAAGACAGTCAAGAACTGTTTAATGCCTATTTACTTAAGAAAACCTATCCAGCTGGCATCGAAAGAATACGACACCACAAGAAGCTCGGCCATCGTACTCTCTTGATAACTGGTGCATTGAATTTCGTCCTCGAACCACTGATGCCGCTCTTTGATGACATAGTATGTTCCGAACTGGAAATGAACCCCAATGGAACATACCGAGGGAGAACTTTGGCAACCCCACCAACAGGAGAAGCTCGAGCTTCGATTCTAAGTGAATACGCTAAAAAACATCACATTGATCTGCGGGAGTCAGTTGCGTACGCAGATTCCACTTCTGATCTACCAATGCTCGAGGTAGTTGGGTATCCGGTATGCGTAAATCCCGAGCCAAAATTAGCTGCCATTGCTAGAAAAAGAGGATGGCACGTCGAACAGTGGAACAAAGCTAATGGTCTACCCCCGATCTTTCTCCCGATAGGAAAGAGATTATGAAAGCTCTGGTGTATGAACGCAATGTGGCTAGATATGCCATGACCAAAGTTTTGGGGAAGTTCACCAGCCCCAAAGCCTCACTTTCCCCTTTACGTTTAGTCGAGCTCGACCCGCCACAACTCCCTAATCAAGATTGGGTTGCATTCACCCCTCTTCTTTCAGGCATTTGCGGCTCAGATCTTGCCACTATAACCTCAAGCTCTTCCCGCTATTTCGAAGACATTGTTTCTTTCCCGTTCACGATGGGCCATGAAGTCATCGGTGAATACATCACTGAAGCCGGCCACAAACAACGTGCTGTGCTAATTCCGACTCTCAGCTGCCAGGTAAGGAACCTCAACCCCATGTGCAGATACTGCCAAATGGGTGAGACTCAGAGGTGCCAGATGCTCCAACATGGATCGATCTCCGCTGGACTACAAACTGGCTTTTGCACGGATACTTCCGGAGGTTGGTCCCAGGGAATCATTGCCCATAAATCGCAATTGTTCGATATCGACACCGATGTAACCGACGAGTCCGCTGTACTTTTCGAACCATTTGCGTGCGCTATTCACGCTGCACTTTCGATTGATTCACCTGAAAGCACGATAGCTGTAATCGGAGGTGGAACCCTTGGTCTTCTGACTATCGCTGCGCTTAAGGCAATCTATCCGGACTGCGAAATCGTTGCCACAGCCCGCTATGGCCATCAGAAACTGCTGGCCCAAAAGATGGGCGCCAATATCGTGGCCGACGAAAAAGATCTCTATCGACAAGCCCGGTCCATCAGATCTGCACAGATGATCTCAGCAAAGAGGCCTACTGATGGATTTGGGACAGTATTTGACGCAGTTGGATCCAGCTCAAGTATTGAGCAGGCATTAAACGTAGCCGCCCCCGGAGCGACCATAGTCCTGGTTGGGATGCCCGAGGATTCAAAACTTGATTTGACTCCTCTTTGGATGAAAGAACTCACTATAAGGGGTTCATACGCCTATGGCATGGAGAACATCGAAGGTAAGAAAGTATCAACCTTCGAACTTGCAGAGAGATTTGCAAAACAAGTTGACTTATCAGAGTTGTTGAGCGCCACCTACCGACTCGACGACTTTGAGATGGCAATCGATCACGCATCTAACGCTGGCAGACGCGGTGGAGTGAAAATTGCTTTTGACATGCGAAAACTATCAACAAGAGAAAATTGGAGTAAAAGCAGATGAGCCCTCGGCCCGGATTTATTCTTGAAGTGGACAAATCCACCCCGCCTACGATGTTTTGGCATGGCGAAGGATTTAGGCTTGAAAAACTTCCCGAAGGCTCGCGTGTAATCTATGCCCCCGAACCCCTGGATCCGGTAAAAGACGTATTTGAAACAATTGAAAACACCCTTGAGAATCCCGTTGGCGATAGCCAGCCTCTTTCGAGCCTCCTATTTGCAGGTATGAAGCTTTCTATAGCATTCGATGATCTCTCACTTCCACTGCCCTCCATGGAAGCACCCGATATACGGCAGCTGGTAATCGAGGCGATTCTCGAAAAAGCAGCCAGTAAAGGTGTTGACGACGTCACCCTGATCGCTGCCCTTGCTTTGCACCGCCGAATGACCGAGTCAGAGCTTCGCCATATTCTTGGAGACAGAGTTTACGACTCATTCTCAAAATCAAAAAGGCTTACCCAGCACGACGCCGAGGATCCCGACAATCTGGTACACCTGGGCATGACTGACAAGGGTGAGGATGTCGAGATTAATAAGACCGCAGCTACCTCAGACCTTTTGATTTATGTGAATATCAATTTGGTTTCCATGGATGGTGGGCATAAAAGCGTAGCAACCGGACTTGCCTCCTATAAGAGCATCCGGCATCACCACAACGTCAAAACCATGGTTCATTCCCGATCCTTTATGGACAGGCATAACTCAGAACTGCATTCTTCCAACTGGCGAATGGGACAGTTGATTAAAGACGCGGGGGTCAAGATATTTCAAATCGAGACCACACTTAATTCCAGCTCTTTCCCTGATTCATTCGGATTTCTTCAAAAGAGAGAATGGGAGTGGAAGATCAAAGACAGGCTTGGTTACGTGGGAACGTCCACTGCCCTGCAAACGTCGCCACCCTGGCTAAGCCGCAGAGTTATGCACTCTATCCGTTCGCCTTACAAGGTTACCGGAGTGACCGCTGGCGAAGTGGAGGCAGTGCACGACGTCACAATCGAAAACGTTTACAAGCAGCAACTGGTAGAGGTCCAAGGTCAGAGCGACATATTAACCATGGGAATCCCCTATATCGGCCCATACAATGTCAACTCAATCATGAATCCGATTTTGGTCTATTGCATGGGTCTGGGATACTTTTTCAACATGTACAGAGGTAAACCTCTTGTGCGAAAGGGGGGTGTTCTGATCATGAGCCACCCTACCAGAAACGAGTTCGATCCCACTTTTCACCCAAGCTATATCGATTTCTATGATCACGTCCTCACCGACACCACCGATCCGGTGGAGATCGAAAGCAAGTATGAAAATACATTCGCGACTGATCCCTGGTACATACACTTATACAGGACGGGTCATGCTTATCATGGAGTACACCCCTTCTATATGTGGTATTGGGGAGCTCATGCGCTAGACCACCTGGGAGGAGTCATAGTATTAGGCGGCGATCCAAAATCAGTTCATCGGCTTGGATTCATGAGCGCAACCACAATGAACGACGCATTAGAAATGGCAAAAGGGATAGTCGGTTCGGATCCCAGTATTACCCACCTCCATTCGCCGCCCATGCTGATGGCAGACGTCAAATAAATTCCTGACACAAACTAGAGGATTACATTGTTGAATAAATTTGGTCAGCTGAAAAAACTCACCGGTAATTTGAACCCCGACTTTCCTCTCAGGGCTCCCACATGGCCGACAACCGTGCCACGGGTGCCAAAAAAGTCAAGATTGGGCGCCAATTATGACACTGGTTGGTCAAGAAAATATCCGGTTCGTCTTATAAGAGCTTTGTTCCTCGATGGCGTGACAAGACCACTGATTAAGACTTTGATACCACCGACTATCCATGGTGAGGACAGGATAAAAAATGTTGCAGCTCCGGTCATCTTTGCCGCCAATCATTCTTCACATCTCGATACTCCCCTATTGGCCACACACATACCGGAAACCTTCAGGCACAAAACAGTAATTGGGGCAGGAGCTGATTATTTCTTTGACCGATGGTGGAAAGCTACGCTCTGGTCAGGCCTGGTCGGCGCGATTCCAATCGAACGAAGTAAAGTTAATCGCAAATCAGGCGAACTTGCCGAGTCCCTGCTGTCCTCAGGATGGTCGTTGATTATTTTTCCTGAGGGCGGACGCACCCCGGATGGATTTGGACAGTTGTTCAAAGGAGGTATAGCCCAGCTTGCCAAAAAGGCGAATGTACCTGTCATTCCGATTTACATTAAAGGAACATATGAAGCCCTGGGCAAAGACTCGGTAAAATTCAAGCGGGGGCCGACACAAATCAATTTCGGCTATCCCCTGAGAATCGACAAAGATGAAGATGTAAGACAATTCACTAAACGTATTCAAGCTGCAGTAGATGAACTGGCCTACGAAATTAAGAGCGACTGGTGGACCACTAAACTTGCTGCATCGAAAGGTGAGGTCCCTTCGCTCGAAGGTCCACAAACCAAAGGGTGGCGCGACGAATGGGAGCGGTCACGAGATGCAGCCAAAGGTTATAAATCCAGAAACCGCTGGCCGAATAGCGACTAAGGCGCGTCTGGTTTTTCAGTCCACCAACCGAAGGCCAGTCGGTACCACCGCCATTATGTGTCCGCTCAACTCAGTAACAAATTCAGTCTTATGGCCTGGAAATACATATTCCGAATACAATATCGCCTGACCTGAAAGATCAAATGTGGTACGCATGCAGCGCAAAGCAGGTGAGCCGGTTGGGACTCCCAGCAGCTTCGCATCCATCTCAGAAATTGCTATAGCACTTATAGTTTGCACCGCTTTGCTAAGTGGACGTTTCAGTACATGTCTAGAGGTAAGCAGTTCATAAAATGAACTCTCTTCGTATTCTCTGAGAGAAAAGCTTTTGGCATATTTAGAAGGCAGCCAAACCGTTACCCTGGCAAAAGGTTGATCATCAGCGAGATTGATCCGCCGAACACAAAGCATTTCCTGATCACCTAGGATCTCTGCTATTTCAGTATTAGGCCAGCACACCTTGGCATCGAGCACTTTTCTGGTGGGCTTGACTCCGCTTTGTGCCACCTGGCTCTCGATCGTGGTGAATCCAGCTAAATTTTGCCGAAGCGGCTGAGACATAACCATCCACCCAAAACCTTGCTTGGATTCAACCAATCCTTCAGTTCTGAGCACTTCCAGTGCCTTACGAATCGTAATTCGTGAAGCATCATAGTATCGTGACAGAACAGCCTCGCTGGGTAAAACCTGACCAGACCCAAGCTCACCAGAAGTAATCTTGGAACGCATTTCGTTTGCAATAATTAGGTACCGGGGTCCAACCTGTCTTATACTTGTATTATATCGGCCAAGTTTACCGAGGAGAACAAAGTGGCGAAGGTAACAGCGGGAACTCCCCGAGAAATCATCGAAAACGTATATTCCCGTTTACAAGAGCGAGTGGATTTAGGCAGAAAACGACTTGGTAGAAGCCTTACGCTAACCGAAAAGATTCTATTCAACCATTTGGCCGATCCTGACGCACAGCAGATTGACCGAGGCAAAAGCTACGCTGAATTTTACCCCGACAGAGTAGCCATGCAAGATGCAACTGCCCAAATGGCACTGCTGCAATTTATGACTGCCGGACTTTCAGAGGTGCAGGTGCCCACCACCGTCCATTGTGACCACCTGATATTAGCCCAGGCTGGCGCAGATGAAGATCTGCAAAACGCGGAAGTCACAAACAAAGAGGTTTACGACTTTCTTCGCTCCGTTTCTGCCAAATATGGTATCGGATTTTGGAAACCGGGTTCAGGAATAATCCACCAAGTGGTGCTTGAACAATATTCTTTCCCAGGGGGAATGATAATTGGAACTGACTCGCACACTCCAAATGCTGGCGGAATGTCGATGGTGGCAATCGGAGTTGGAGGCGCTGATGCTGTTGACGTAATGGTCGGGTCAACTTTCGGGCTTCGTTATCCCAAAATTATTGGCGTGAAGCTAACCGGAAACTTGTCCGGTTGGACTGCACCAAAGGACATAATCCTAAAAGTGGCGGAGATGCTCACAGTAAGCGGAGGAACTGGTGCAATAATTGAATACTTCGGACCTGGCACCGAAACGATATCTGCTACCGGAAAAGCAACCATTTGCAACATGGGGGCAGAAATCGGAGCCACCTGCTCGCTCTTCCCCTATGACCACCACTCTGCATCTTATCTGAAAGCTACCGGCCGGGAAGAACTGGCCGATCTGGCTAACAGCTATGCCGATAACCTGGTCCCCGATCCGGATGTCCTTATAAACCCTGAAAAATATTTCGATTCGATTATCGAGATAGATCTGGACCAACTTCAACCCCATATAGTTGGACCGCATACCCCGGATCTGGCACGGCCAGTTTCAAAAATTGCCGAGGAAGCGAAAGCCAATTCCTGGCCATTGAAGCTCTCTTACACGCTTGTAGGATCGTGCACAAATTCCTCCTATGAAGATATTTCGCGTGCGGCCCACATAGCCAGGCAAGCTCAAGCCAAAGGATTGACCGTAAAATCTCCCCTGCTGGTAACTCCAGGAAGTGAGAGGGTTTACGCGACCATAAAGCGAGACGGCCTTCTTGACGATCTTGAAGCAATTGGAGCGACAGTCCTGGCAAATGCCTGCGGCCCCTGTATTGGACAATGGAAGCGCTTAGACGTTAAAGATGGCGAAGCCAACTCCATAATGAACTCGTATAACCGAAACTTTCCCAAGCGTAATGATGGAAATCCTGGGACCCTGTCATTTATTGCGTCCCCAGAAACCGTAGTCGCCTATGCTCTGGCGGGGACTCTTGATTTCAATCCACTAACCGACTCGATAGACGGCGTCAAGTTGGATGCACCAATTGGCGAAGAGTTGCCTTCTAAAGGTTTTGAATCAGGCGAGACTGGATTTCTCGCTCCGCCGGGAGATGGATCAAAAGTAGATGTGACTGTCGATCCACATTCAGATCGGCTCCAGCTTCTGGAACCATTTGAGCCCTGGGATGGCAAAGATTTCAATGATCTGGCCATCCTGATGAAAGCAAAAGGTAAGTGTACAACTGATCACATTAGTGCAGCCGGCCCTTGGCTTAAATACCGCGGTCACTTGGAAAATATTTGCGGCAACCTATTCCTGGGCGCCAACAATGCCTTTAGCGCCCCGGACGGGTCAAGCTATCCCACAGGGCACGGTTACTGCCGGGTGCATGATACCGTTGAGTCATACCCAGAGATTGCTAAGCACTATAAAGAGGCTGGAATAGCCTGGACAGCCATTGGGGACGGCAACTATGGTGAAGGATCATCCCGTGAACACGCTGCAATGGAGCCGCGGTATCAGAATGCGAAAGTAATTTTCGCACGTTCCTTCGCCCGCATCCATGAAACTAACCTCAAAAAACAGGGTATTCTTCCTTTGACTTTCGTCGATCCGTCCACCTATGACAAAATCGGCGAGAAAGACACTATTTCGGTGACTGGTCTGAATGAACTCGCACCTGACAAACTGGTTACATGTGTGATCAACCATGAAGATGGGACCAAAGAGACATTTGAGGCAAGCCATACCATGTCCTCTGAGCACATTGATTGGTTCAAAGCCGGCGGAGCATTAAACGTAATCAGGGCGTCACAGAAGAAATAGGTTCAAATATGTTAATTGGGAAAGGCGCACCTGACCTTTAAACAGATTCAGGTGCGCCTTTTTACCGCCTGTGCCGCATTTAGCCTATCTTGATACAAAAGTTGGTGAGACCTGGTCAACTCTATGTCTTCAATTTCAGGTATCGGACCAACTACTGATGAAATAACTAAATCACATAACTTTGGATTGCGTGCAAAGGCTGGTCCGTGCATATAGGTGCCTATAGCCTTACCCTCTATTGCTCCATCCACCTTTGGATCCGATCCGAAATTATTTCCTTTACCAACCAACACTGTCCCAAGCGGAGAGCCATTCGCAAGCACCTCGGTGACGCTTTGATGATTCTCGTATCCAGACAGGATTGGCAGGTGCAACTCCTGGAGTGGGGATACCAGCAGTTCACCAACGCTTCTAGGCCCTAGGTGCCGGTGAGTTTCAACTCTGAACAACCCTAAGCCACTCAGCTTCCTGCCATTGGAAGCTGGAAACGAGTTACCTAATATCTGGAAACCGGCACAGACAGCAAATATTGCCGCTCCCCGATCTATTGCCCGGGAAAGAGGAGATTCAATAGCCAATAAGTCAGAGGCACGTGCCTGGGGCCCATCCTCTCCCCCACCGATAAGGTAAAAATCTCCGTCTGAAGGAATGTGAACGCCGGGATTAATCTCTACAAAGTCAACTTTGAATCCTCTTAGCTCCAGGCGCTTTGCCAAAATAACAGTATTCCCGGAATCACCATAGGTTCCCAGCAATTCTGGAAAAACTGATATTACTCTGCATCCTTCGCTCATTGTGAAAATCTTCCTACCAATTGACGGAGTTGAGGAAGAAACTTCGTGTCATTGCCTTCAATCATGCGTCGAAGATCTTGAAACGAAGTGTAATTGCCAACGAAAGATACCTCCCCATGACTGCAAAGTCCGACCGCCTCCAGTGGATCCTTAGCCAACCTATGATCAATTCCGGCGTATCTGAGTCTCACTGAGAGATCATAAGCCCTCTCTCCGGAAGCTATAACCTCTTTACCCTTTAGCATTTCGAATGGTACGTCCCAAAGCCAAGATGGATCCTTTCCGTCAGCAATTCGAGAATTTATCCCAACCACCACCGACCTGTCAGCACCGATCATGTCAAATACCTCGAGCCAACCAGCCGGGTTTTTAGTCAGCAACATCCGCACTTGATGCCCAGTGATAGAAATGCGTCTGTAACGTCCAGCGACTTCGTCGACTTTGGACATTCGTACAGCTGCATCTTCGAGATCCACGCCGGCTTGCAAGCACACCCCCAGTGCAACTGCAGCGTTGGCGACATTACACCTACCCGGCAGCTGCATGTCTAGCTCAATCCTTCTGTCGTCAATTTCAACAAAGTTTTGAACCAGGGAAATTCTTGGATCAGGCCTCCTGAATCCACAGTCACATAACCAATCATCGGCTGAGAACCTGATCTCCGCACCACAGTTTGGACAAGACCTGGCATCAAACTTGAAATTGAGTCCAGCTGCCACCCAAATCACATCGCTTGCCTTCTCTGCAGAAAATACAATCAATGGATCGTCGCAATTGGCAACCACAGAAATATTGGGTGAACCTGCCAGATAGTTGCGCCATTTAATAGACGTCATTCTGGTTTCAGAAACTCGATCCAGTTGGTCTCTTGAGAGGTTTAAAAGAGCGACTACCTTAGGGGAAAGTGCTTGACCAATCGAGGGTAGATACGATTCATCGACTTCAAACAGACCAATTTCGTCACCAGAGTGACGTGAACTCCGCTGAGCAAGAGAAAACGCTATCCCCTCTCTCATATTCGCACCGGTAACATTCGAAACTACGCTATACCTCGCCTGCAAGCCCGCCTTAGCGAGTGCAGTTGTAGTAGTCTTAGCATTTGTTCCAGACACAAGGATGACCCGAAGGCCTTCAGATAACTCATTAATGGCGTTTGGTGCAATTCCAAGTAGGATCCTGCCAGGCAGCGTGGCACCTTCACCCAGCCCAAGCCGTCTAAGTAAAAACGACACAGAAAGCGATATCCGGACAGCAAATCTAATTCTCATTGAATCGTACTTAATTCTCACTATCGAGCATCCTATGAGATATCCGGGCACCTTGGGCTGGTTATCGGTTGCAATAACTTATCTATGTAATTGCCAGCTGATGTTGGTGAAAAGATAAACCGAGTTAAAATAGGAAGGAGCTGGCGGGGGGAGCCAACTCCTTCATCAAGGCAAGGTACGGAGGGGGGTCCGAAACCTGCAATTCCATTATTGCCTGGATTTTGTCATCAGCGACACTAATTGGCAAGATACCTACTATCTATTTAAATGATGGATATAAAACAACTAAAAGCACTAACCGCACTGGAAGAATACGGCGGATTCTCCCGGGCGGCTGCAGCGTTAGAAACAGTCCAGTCCAATATATCAACACATATTTCCAAACTGGAAAGTGAGTTAGAAACGATTCTGGTCGACCGAAGAACAGGTCAGCTCACCATTGAAGGCACGGCTGTCTCATCCAGGGCAAGAATTATTCTCAGTGAAATCGAGTACATTCAATCAGATCTTTTTGCTCTCAAACATGACGTCCGGGGCAGTGTGCGAATGGGAATGATCGGTACAACGGCAAGATGGCTAATTCCGCCCCTGCTTACAGAATTGAAACGGAGACACCCCCATCTTCATCTCGAACTTGCCGAAGGTACAACCACCTCACTGGAGGCACGCCTCCAAAATGGAACCTTGGATCTGGCACTAGTCAACCAGCCAAACTATTCAGAAGAATTTGCCTTTAGGACGTTGTTTGAAGAAGAATATATGCTGGTTCTGGAGTCGACCAATCCCCTTGCGTCTCAGGAAAGCGTGACCATTTCCGACCTTGATCAAATGGAGCTGATCCTGCCTCCAAAGGGAATCGTATTTCGAGACATGCTCGACACCTTGGCTAAACGGCACAAAGTGCAATTTTCAATAGTGGCAGAGGTGGATGGAATCAGATTAATTTCATCAATGGCCTTTGACGGATACGCACCAGCCATCATTCCGGCCACCGCTGTCCCCCATAACTTGAGGCAAGATTGGGTTGCAATTCCGGTAAGAGACTTACCAAATCGAAAAATAGGAATTTCCAAAAGGAAAAGAGCTTTAGATTCGGCACCAACGGTCGCTCTGTTATCACTTCTGAACGAAATCTTTAGTGAGACTAGACCAAAGAACTTCCTGGTTCCGGAGGGAATACATAAACTAGCAAAGGAGGTTTAGCGTGATTGAGAAGCCGGGGAAAAACAACGCTCCAACGTATCGTACCAACATCCCGACAACCCTGATGCTATTCTATACTTACCAATTAGTAACATCGGTAGGCAGAAAGGTCAGGTTGTGAGCAAACTCTGTGAAGGACGAATCGTGATCGTTACAGGTGCAGGAAGAGGAATCGGAAGGGCTCATGCACTTGAATTTGCCAAACACGGTGCAAAGGTGGTGGTAAACGACCTTGGGTCTGAAGTAGACGGAACTGGCTCATCGCAAGGTCCCGCCGGAGAAGTAGTCGACCTGATACGTTCTGCCGGAGGCGAAGCAGTCGCTAACGGCGACGACGTCTCTGACTGGCAAGGAGCCCAGAATGTGATAAACACAGCGATCTCCACCTTCGGGGGATTGGACGTAGTTGTCAACAATGCTGGAATTCTCAGGGATCGCATGCTGGTGAATATGACCGATGTCGAATGGGATTCTGTTATCAGAGTCCATCTCCGTGGAACCTTCGCAATGACGAGGTGGGCTGCCAACTATTGGCGTGAGACCTCAAAAGCTGGGCAAAGCAACGATGCTCGTGTTATAAATACCGCATCTGCATCAGGTATATATGGCAACGTCGGACAGACTAACTATGGAGCCGCTAAAGCTGGAATTGCATCGTTTACCATCATCGCATCTCAAGAGCTGGCCCGTTATGGAGTCACGGTAAATGCAATTGCACCCGCAGCACTAACCAGGATGACAGAATCACTTAGCTCTCTTGGATTTGGCACTAAAGATGACAGTCCCGACCAATTTGACCCCCTAGCTCCTGAAAATATATCCCCCTTGGTGGTGTGGCTGGGGTCAGAAAAATCCAGGGAAATCACAGGCAGGGTATTCGATATTGTCGGCGGTCATATTGACGTAGCCGAAGGGTGGCATGCTGGACCCTCAGTAGACCGGGACAGTCGCTGGGAAGCTGACGAACTTAGCGAAATTATCCCAACTTTAGTGTCAAAAAGCCGTCCCAATGCCAACATGATGGGACAGTAGGATAATAAGGATAAATCTCGAGTGATTAAATCTATCCCTAAAAACAGCTGCTTGTTTTACCCGGAGGAGAACTCAGGAGATATTATTACTAAACTAACAAAATGCCCATCGAATCCGAACACTTAACTTTTAGCACAATAGAACGAGAAATGACCGAACTGTTTGCCCTAGTCGGTGATGGATTCGCAGGAGCAACAGACGCTCTACTTTCAGGAGATAAAGCTGCCGCAAAAACTCTTATTGAGCGAGACCGCCTTATTGATACTCTTTATCGTCAGCTTCTCAGCACCGCGCAAACGATGCTTAAAGAGCACCGTCTCTCTTCTTACGACATCAACTATCTAATAACAGTTTTACGCCTGATTCCCGAACTTGAACGAAGCGGCGACCTTGCAGAACATATTGCGCAGCGGGCCCTCATTGAAATTGGGCAAGAGATGACCCCGCGCAGCCGGGGCATAGTGCAACAGATGGGAGACATCGGTACCCAGATGTGGAGAATGGCAACAGATGCTTTTTGTGATAAAGATTTAGAAGCAGCCACCACTCTCGATAACCTGGACGATGATCTTGACGAGCTTCACCTTTCTCTAATAACAGAAATTGTCGCCGGGACTATGCCAATTTCGGTAATTATCGAAACTGCAATGGTGGCCAGGTTTTATGAAAGATTTGGTGATCATGCAGTCAACATCGCCAGAGCCTGTGGGCAATTCAGCCAGCGCTGAACTGTATTATATGTTATTTCAACTGTTAACTACGATTAAATAATTACCCAGTCGTATTAGGCAAAGACGCTCCCATATGATGAGATTTAACTAATGACCGAAATAATCCCGCAAGCCCCCGGATTTATCCGTGGGGTCAAGGGCGAGTCCTGGCAAAGCCAGGATGTAACACCCAGGAATTAAGATAACTATATGAGTATCGGACAGAGATTGTACCCAAA
>JAJZLS010000077.1 GCA_021803345.1 Actinomycetes bacterium | reverse complement strand
CCGGTGCTTTATATCAAGATCCTGGCAGTGACTACTTTGAGCGAACAAACGATCCTCTCCGGCAGGTGAAACGGCTGCAGGAGAAGATCGAATCGCTTGGATTCACTGTCGCATTGACAGAGAAAGCAGCTCTCTAGCCACATTCCTCCCATAACCCGACACAGCAAACGCAGCGGCAACTGCCTGATCTTGCACGCCCCGGCCCTATTGATGGGGATATATTTCACCCGAGACCGCTTGGCTCTTACGGTTATCTTTAGCTACTTCTTCGCACTGGGGACAGGTTTGGGATGTGAACTTAGGATTTATGGGTATAACAAGTACAGGAGAAGTTGCGTTAGCTGCTTTGTCCTTCAGTCTCTTTCTAAATAGTGACCAGGCTTGGGATCTAATGGATCTATTTAGCCCTCTCTTCTGTGCTGGGTTCTTACCTGGGTTGTCTTTGGTTCCCTTAGAAGAACGGAACATGTTCTCAACTTTTCGATCCTCTATGACAACCAGGTCATAACTACAGACCAATTCAGTAGTAGTCTTTTCTGTCCATTCCCTTTGGCGTGCCGGAATTTGCAAAGGTACTCGATCAGGTGGTGGCCGGTTATGGAATCGAAGTAAGGTTTCAGAGTGAACTCAAAGAAATAGACCACAGCTCAGCTAAAGCCACAATTGCAAAGAGCGAGAATGGCAGGCTTTTTAGCGAAGCCATTCCTTACGATTTCATGCACGTGGTACCTCTCCAGAGTGCCCCCGACTGGATCAAAGCATCCCCTTTGGCTGACAGTTCGAATCCAAAGGGTTATGTCGAGGTGGACAAAATACCTTGCGTCATGTTAGATTTCCGAACGTATTTGCCCTGGGAGATGCCGGGTCAACTGCAAATTCAAAAACGGGAGCCGCAATACGCAAACTGGCGCCTGTGGTTGTCGAACAGCTACCTAGCTGACCTTCATAGCGGGACCAGCCAGGCCTCGTATCAAGGTTACGCGTCATGCCCTCTTACTACCGCACGGAATCGGATGTTGCTGGTAGAATTTGATTACAGCGGAAGACTCGCTCCGACAATTCCTTTTTTAGACCTTCAAAAAGAGTGATATGACATGTGGCTACTCAAGCGATATGGACTCCCATTTATTTATTGGAATGCAATCCTAAATAGCAGATTCTGATAGATAAGGTGCTTGTAGGTTTGCGAATCAGGCGGTCACTTTGGGCTGGCCAGGCAGCCTTGTCGCTGAGATTTTGGCTGCTAGTTTGGTCAGGATTGGATTTCAACTTAGTAACTCCCCCAGATGATGTTACAGTAGGTCAAAGAGGCCGGATAACGCGATCATGGGATTGCAATATGAATTGAAAATTGCCTAGGTAGACACTGCCGAGGAAGCTCTTGGAGGTGTCTTGAGTTGGGCAAAACTGGGCAAGTAAGTGAGGGTTGCTTTGGTGACATCAAACGACGAAATTTGTAAAGACCGACGCAGAAGTATTATGTCCCATCCCAGCTTTGCAAAGTATCTGGTAGCTGAACCTTTGAGTTCCGAGCAGGTGATGATTGAGGGAGACCTGGGCGCAGTAACGCGGCGCCGTTTCTCGGGGATTCCATCGAAACCTTATACTTCATCGATTGACGAGGAAGACAAGGGGCGGGTTAACCAAGATTTTACCGATCTTTCCGTCTTGGGCAAAAATATAGTAAACGTTGGGTTGCAACCTTTGGGGGCACGGATAAATCGAAAGCCGATTTTGGTGTTTTGGGAAACCACCAAAGCCTGTCCGCTGTCATGCATGCACTGCCGTGCTACCGCCCTTAAGGCACCCCAGCCAGGTGAATTGTCAACCGACCAGGGTTTTGAGCTGATTCGCCAGGTGGCCCAGTTTGGCAGTCCCTCTCCTATATTGGTGCTCACAGGTGGGGACGTCCTGATGCGGAGCGATCTTGAAGAGCTGGTATCTTACGCCGGAAGCCTTGACGTTCGCGTGGCACTCGCCCCAGCAGTATCGGATGACCTGGACGCGGCTCGCATGTCTGCGCTGTTCAATATCGGAGTTCGCTCGGTGTCATTGTCACTCGATGGCATAGGTTCGACTCACGATAGGGTGCGAGGGATAGAAGGCCATTATCAGTCCACTCTGGATGCAATTTCCATGCTGACTCGGATCGGTTACAGGGTTCAGATAAATACCACTGTGATGTCAGGCAATGTCTATGATCTGCCGGCAATTGCAGAATTACTGCTTCGTTATGATGTGAAAATTTGGGAGGTATTTTTCCTGATTCAGACTGGCCGGGGAATTGGCCTTTTAGAGCTTGAGCCGGATGAAAATGAAGATGTAGCCAGATTTCTCTATCAGGTGACCGGCTACGGAATTTCAGTAAGAACCGTCGAAGCTCCTTTTTACAGGAGAGTTGTACTGAATTTGCGAGAAGGAGAGGAAAATTCAGCCGGGTTGTATCCGCCTGGAGTAATGTATCGGATCCTGAAAACTGAACTGAATCATAGGCTTGGACCGCCTACAGTTCGACATGCTTCAACAGTCGCGGCCACAAGGGACGGGAAGGGGATCATTTTCATAGCTCACAATGGTGACGTGTATCCTTCAGGATTCCTGCCTCTCAGCCTCGGCAATATCCGATCGTCAGGACTCGAAGATATTTACCAATCCCATCCTTTACTCAAAGCTATTAGATCCTCTTCATTCAATGGGAGATGTGGAAGTTGTCTCTATAGCGACATTTGCGGAGGTTCACGTTCCCGGGCGTATTCGTACTTTAACGATCCGCTCGCTTCAGATCCAGGATGTGTGTTTGTGGGGGCCTGATCAATTCGCAAAGGTCAGCGGTGCCTGAAATCCTGAGGTGATTGAGGCTCGATCGGCCGCTTAGCGCTAAGCAGTATGTATCAGGGTCAGGGTATCGGACGCGATCTTCTGGTCGATGCCATTATTCGGGCAGCCCATGCCGGTGAACAGGTGGAAGCCAGGTTCATCTGTGTTGACCCAAAAGACGATGGAGCGCGAGCATTCTATAAGCGCTTCGGTTTCACCGACATTGAAGGCGACGAGCACGGGCGGATGTATCCCTCCATAGCCGTGGCATTGGCGGCAATATTGGGACCTAACTAGTTGCTTGAATGGCTCGCAATCATTCTCAGGCAGTAAAAGTGGCGCGGCCTTGCCGGACACTCTGCATTGAGGTATCTTGTTAGTCCAGCAACAAAAGCCGGATGTAGAACTACATCTGATGTCGAAATTAGGTTATGAGTTGCCGAGCGCTGTGATTCTCAACCAGCCACACATCAGGGTGATCCATATGTGTAAGTGCATTGCTATTTGGACCCATCACGACTGGAATTGCCCGTCTGTTTGAGACAGCTTTAGCTGCAATATTGGCTCGTTCGATAGCTCGGAGCACATCGTGGATATGGAGTGTGTTGGAGATCTCTGCCACTACAGTAACTTCTTCGCCGGTTGTCGAAATATGGCCAAATGCCACAACATCAGCCACCGCCAATTCGTCGGCTTCATCCTCTGAGATCATACTTTTTGCCGATGCGTTGTCCACTGCTTTACTCAGCTCTTCCGGAGATAACACCGTATCAATTCTAAGAGTGCCGCTTTCGACTTTTCGAACTCTTGATGCAAATGT
The DNA here is from genome assembly GCA_021803345.1 of Actinomycetes bacterium. Taxonomy (GTDB): domain Bacteria; phylum Actinomycetota; class Acidimicrobiia; order Acidimicrobiales; family Acidimicrobiaceae; genus SCQM01. The sequence continues at coordinate 16,729 of JAJZLS010000077.1, read as the reverse complement.
CCGGCGATACTTTTCTTCGGTGATTTCGCCCACAACGCTACTAAGACGATCCTCAACCCGCGCCAATCTTAATTCATGCTGGCGCATAATTTCGGTAAGCTGATCGATTCGTTCACCAAGCTCAGCAATTTTCCTGGAGTTCTCGGCTATCTGCCTGGAGTTCTCAGCAATCAACCGGGAGTTTTCAGCAATTTGTCTGGAGTTCTCTTTTACCAGATCCGGTAACGACAGCAACTCTTCTCCAAGGATCTCAATCCGGACAGCCTCTTTCCACTCGGGATGTTCCCTGAGGGCCTTTAGAAGATCGTCCGTGGTTCGGATCACAGTCATTGACATTTATTCTAGTGTTGCAAGTACTTCTTTATATGAATCAGATGACAAATACCCCGTATTTCCAAGATATATATCGCCATTTCACAAAATTGCGATGTGGTTCACAGAACTCGCAATCGTTCTTGAATCGAACTGAAGATATGTTTCATTAAAAATCCCAAGAACTCTTCTAAGCCCAGCATCGACCTCGCTCATCCGCCAGACCGGAAGACTTCTGCAGCGTTAGCCCAGGTCGTTCTTGTTTAGCGTGGCTAAAGCGGCCACGTTAGCCACCGAGGGTAATTATGGGGGAGCCTATTTACTTATGTAGGTAGATACACATTATTTATCTGGCAGTGTCGCGAGCCCTGCATTCGCAGTACCTGCGAGCCCGCTCAATATGGCCCACCCTCTTACGTTGTATATATCGGTCCGAAGAGACCACCAGACCGGGTGCCACTTACCTGGCCTTGAAACCTGAACTTCGCCATAGTCTGTCAAATACAGCGCTCCTTGGTCTGTCTTCGTTCCTCGTCCATTCAAGCAAGCAGCAATTTGCCTACGGCCAAAGTTTCACCGCTTGAGCCGTCACCCTCCATTGCTGGGGTTCTATCGCATCGTTAATCAGGTTGGTATGAGATTGCTTGTTACCCTTACGATGATCTGCAAAGATACTTAAAGATTGCAAACGTGATATATTCCTGTGAGAATAAATTCATGTCTGCCTATCAGGAACTGGTCAGAGGACTTGCAAGTCGACGGAGAGAGCAGAGCATTAGGCAGAGGGAGATTGCATCGGCTCTGAGAATGCCCCAATCTGGAATAGCCCGTCTTGAAATCTGCAAGTATGAGCCCAGATTATCTACTGTGCTCAGTTACGCTGAGGTGCTGGGACAGAGAGTTGAGTTTGGCGACAATGATTTCCTCCAGTCATTCCAACAACATGCCCTATTGAGATACGCAGGCTTTTGGATGATGCTCCCCCTGACCGAGCAACGGCTTTCCGGGAAATCACAGAACTTATACGTCACTGGGATTATATTCCACTGGAAAAAAAGTGTGCAGCGGTGGCCCAGAAGCCTGTTACAACAAGGCAGGCACGTTTTGATGCGCTGCTTGCGGGAGTAGTGGAGATGTTATGCCTTCAGTCCGATGTGCCGTCACCGGCCTGGGTACGTGATCCAGAGTATTATTTGGAACAGTTTGAGTGGTTCAACGAGGTTCGCTCCCTTGAAGCTTTGGCTTTCGCGAATACGCCTCCACCTATTGCTCTTTATGGAGTATTTGTCGATGAGCGCTCCCTGCAGAGCATTTGATGTCGTACCTCCGAGATGAGATTGTTTCGAATTTGGAGGCACTCTCGAACCAACTGGAAGAGCAAGGAAGTAGCGGAGAGATGTTTGTGGTGGGAGGTGTCTATGGTACTCGCGTATAACCGAAGGCGTACTACCAGAGATCTTGATTCGGTATTTGAACCAAAAATGCTAATTTACGAGGCCGCTAAGCGGGTGGCTGAAATACGGCATATGGAGCCTGATTGGCTTGAGACGGCGGTAAAGACATTTATGCCGGGACCTGATCCCCAAGCGGAGACGGTACTAAACCTGCCTGCACTATCGGTTAGTGTGGCATTTCCGAGATACCTTTTTGCCCTGAAAGCCCTTGCGTGGGAAGATCGAGACATAGATGACTTGAAGATTCTGTATAACCTTTGCGGGTTTTCTTCAGTTGATGAAGCGATTGACTATGTGGATATGGTTTATAGCGGACGTCCGGTCGAAGCAAGGGTTGCGTTTGTGCTCAGAGAGATTTTGCAGAACCACAGTTTCGATTACGACGGATAATGTTCGATAACTACGGATAATCACCGGATCCTAATTGTGAAGGCCGGGATATCTGGTTACTAAGTAGATGACTCTGCAATCGGGCAATTAATAGTGATATAGCAATTAAGAATTAACGGTACTAAAGGGGCTTTTAGTAGGGATTACTGGTCGAGTCCGGCTCTCTGGCTGTTTAGATATCATTTTCCGGCAGCCTTACCATCCAAAGGTAGTGGGAACACGTTGCCCCCGCTTGGCTCTCCAGAGATATGTTTGCTCGAATATGCGTTTTGTCCATAGCCAGTGTCGTCCTTCAGCGATGGTGGGAAGCTTGTCCCGAGGTGGACGAACTGGATCAACCGCCAAATAGACGTCCTTATTTCCGATGTCTAACACGCAGCGGGCACTAAGTTGATGGGTTCTGGTCTGCCTGCCCTGAATCTTTCCGACGATATCCAGGGAAGCTATGGTCGCCATCTGCTCAGTCATATGCCCAGTCTTTGGAAAGTTGACTGGAACGGCTGTTTCATCTGCCGGGGGCAGGGCCACTGCAACTCCTACTGCATAGATGTTGGAGTAGGTGAGGTGCCGATAATAGGGGTCAACTGAGATGAAACCTTTTGGGTTAGCGAGTCTCGCGCTATCAGCTATTGCGGTTACTCCGGCAAGAGGTGGGATTACCATGGAAAGCTTTGAGGGAAGCGGCTTTGAACCGTCCACCTCAACGGTCTCCTCTGTGATTTTAGTAATGGCCGCGGAAGTCCGACAACTTATGTCGTGTTCTTCAAATTTTCCTTCCAGCAGCTGCCGTAGCTTGCTCACTCCTCCCATCCCCATGTGACCCAAAAACGGCTCCGGGGTGATGAAAGTGATCGGCACCTGATGCCGCATTTGGCGGCGGCGTAGAAAGTAATCCAGTTCAAAAAGAAATTCATAGCTGGGTCCTATGCAGCTGGCGCCGGGGGCGGCACCAATCACAACTGGTCCGGGTGAAGCCACGAATCGAACCAGGGAATCACGCATTTCAGATGCTTCCGGTAGCGACATCAGTGAATGCCCCGGTCCGCTGAAGGGACCAAGGCCGGGTACTGCTTCATTGGCGCTTCGGTGTCCTGTAGCTATAACCAGGTAATCGTATGGATGTTGTTGGCGGTCAGTTATCACCATCTGTTGCTCAGGTTCAATGGAAATGACAGTCTCGTGAGCAAAGGTTATATGGTTATGTCGCAGCGGGGGAGCGAGGGGGAATGAAATCTGCCTGGGAGTCCTGGTTCCAAGGGCGAGCCAGGGAAGCGAAGGAATGTAGGTGAAATTTTCGTCTTTTGATATCAGAGTAATTTGACACTGCTCGGGCTGAAGGTGCTTCCGCAGTTCATAACTGCTAGCGAGACCGCCAAAGGATCCACCAAGTACAACAATGCGAATTGTTATTTTTATCCCCTTTTTCCGCTTAGTTCATTCACACAAGGGCGTTCAAAGTCCTACTAAAAGCTCAATATTTTGTCGGCCCATAAAGTCCAGTCAGCAGATTGTTCCAGGGTTGACTGTTGGGCACCGTCAACCAGTGCCTCTTGCGTGATAGCTCTAGCTTCCATGCAGGTACCACAAAGCCCAATCATGCTGCCGTGTCTGATAACTGATGTGACCATGCGATCCAAGTGGTAGTAACCATCGGGAACTTTCTGATTAGCCACAGCACATCCCACTGAGTCTCCAAAAAGAAATACTCTGATTTCGACTCCGTCCCGTCGGGCCAGGGCTCCCGCCATGCGTAAACCGTTATGAGAACGTTCAGTGCCATATGGTGGATCGTTCAGGATGATAAGGATCTTCATGACTTGCCCACCTCCATTTCATGTCTAGATTGTGGGCCAATTGAAAATATCAAATTGATCCCGGTTGAATGCCGACTGCCACTGGTAGACCGGCATGGCGCCACTCTGGCATTCCTTCCTCCAGCCGCTGAGCATTGATTCCACGTTTGCGAAGTATGGCAACCGCCTGAGGGGCCAACAGACATAAAGGTCCGCGGCAGTAGGCGACCACATCCTGGCTGGGTTCAATCTCATCCAGTCTGGCTTCAAGGAGTTCAAGGGGAAGTGAAAGAGCTCCGGGAATGTGTCCAGCCTGGTATTCCTCGCTCGGCCGTACGTCGATTACAACTGTATCTCCCCGCTTAACCCGCCCTAGTAACTCCTGACGCGATACCAGTTCAGTGCTGTGGCTACCAATTTCGATTTCTCTCAGGATCTGTTCTATTTCTGCAAGTCGGGCCCTGCCCAGATCACTCAGTGCTTTGACGAATTGGCAGACTTCCACGCCGGCAACCCGATAATAGATACGAGTTCCATCCCGGCGTGTTTCCACTAACCGGGCCTGGCGCATCACTTGAAGATGGGCAGATGCTGTTGTCATTTGAAGCCCGGTAGTTGCGGCCAGAGAATCCACAGGCCGCTCACCTTGACAGAGGATTTCAAGTAGCTCGATCCTTTTTGGATGTCCCACAATCTTGCCTATCCGGGCTAACTGCTGATAGATATCATCCCTAAAAATATCGTTATTTTGATATTCCATAATTTTCCAGATAATGCAAATATATCTTCATTGCAAGTTATTTATTTATAGAAAGGATTATTCGTATGCTTCGCTGAAACTGGTCTCGCACTTGCGAGAAACGGGGAGTTTATTTGCACTTTGGAAGAGGATTCAGATCAAGGGAGCCAATCATGTGGACCGGTTATGAGTTAGATCATTGCTCCTGGAGTTCTGATAGTCCCGTATTCATCCCATATTCTTTCCAGCTGTAACCGTGGTTTAAGCTGGCTTTATTTCTAAAGCGTGATCAGCTTTTTTCTTATGTTACTACTGAGTTAGTTATCTATTTACTTTTGAATTGTAAGGGAGTAGGATCAAGCTCGCTGTTTACGCTCCATTTAATGGGGGAGGTCGATAGATGTCGACAGAAGAAGAGGAACAGGTATCCGAAGCCCAGATTGCTGTACACTGGCGTGAAGAGGAACTTTACTACCCACCAGCAAAATTCATCGGACAGGCCAACGCGTCCGACCCCGCTATTTTAGAGCGATTTAGCGAGAAGAATTTTCCAGAGTGCTTCAAAGAGTATGCTGATCTGCTCAGTTGGGATCACTATTGGCATACGACTCTTGATACCAGTAACCCCCCGTTTTGGAAGTGGTTTGTTGGCGGCAAGTTGAATGCTTCTTACAACTGCGTGGATCGTCATCTGGAAAAGAACCGCAACAAGGCCGCGATCATCTGGGTGCCGGAGCTTGAGAGCGAACAGACCAAGGCGGTTACATATCAGGAGCTATATCAACAGGTTAATGAGTTTGCCGCACTTTTGAGGGACTATTGCGGGCTCAAGGCTGGAGATCGGGTTACGTTCCACATGCCGATGGTCCCGGAGTTACCGGTGTCGATGCTTGCTTGCGCCCGTCTTGGGGTAATCCATTCTGAAGTGTTTGCCGGTTTCAGCGGTGCCGCCTGTGGGGGAAGGATTGCAGACTCAGCGAGCCATATTTTGATCACCATGGATAGTTACTACCGCAATGGGGAGTTGATTGACCACAAGGTTAAGGCTGACGAAGCGGTAGCCACTGCGCATGAGCTTGGATTTGATGTAGAAAAGGTTCTGGTATGGCGTCGGCATCCACAGCAATATGGCTCGCAAAGCGGAATAGTTGAAGGTCGGGACGTATTCGTTGACGACATCTTGAAGGATTACCATCACAGTATTGTCGAACCAGTTTCGATGCCATCAGAAGCTCCACTGTTCCTGATGTATACAAGTGGATCAACCGGCAAGCCCAAAGGCTGCCAGCATTCCACTGGAGGGTATCTGTCTTATGTGGCTGGTACCTCGAAGTATTATCAGGACATTCATCCTGAAGATACCTACTGGTGTCTGGCTGATATTGGTTGGATAACAGGGCACTCATACATTGTCTATGGCCCGTTGTCACTCGGCACAACATCAGTGATGTATGAAGGCGTGCCCACATATCCTGATGCGGGGAGAGTCTGGCGGATAGCAGAACGTCTCGGGGTGTCGATATTTCATACCGCACCGACCACCATCAGAATGCTGCGCAAGGTTGGACCGGACGAGCCGGCAAAGTACAACTATCACTTCAAGCATATGACCACAGTTGGTGAGCCGATAGAGCCTGAGGTGTGGCGCTGGTATCAGAAAGTGGTGGGCAAAGGGGAAGCTGTAATTGTCGATACTTGGTGGCAGACCGAAAATGGCGGATTCCTAGGTAGTACTTTGCCAGCATTGCAGCCTATGAAACCGGGTAGCTGTGGACCTGGGGTGCTTGGAGTCTATCCGGTAGTTTATGACGAGGATGGCAATGAAGTGGAGGCCGGAAGCGGCCGAGCTGGAAACATGTGCATTCGCAATCCCTGGCCGGGAATTTTCCAAACCATCTATGGCCAACCTGAGAGGTTTGTCCAGGTCTATTACCAAAAGTACTGCCGGGATGTCAAGAGCAAGGATTGGCGGGATTGGCCCTACTTTGCTGGCGATGGCGCGATGAAAGCTGCTGATGGTTACTTCAGGATTCTTGGTCGAGTCGATGACGTGATCAACGTTGCGGGACATCGTCTTGGAACCAAGGAACTTGAGTCTGCGAGCTTGACGGTACCTGAGATTGCAGAGGCAGCTGCAGTGCCTGTGATAGACGAACTGCGCGGTCGCGTGGTTGAAATGTATGTTTCGCTAAAACCGGGAGTTAAACCCAGTAAAGAGATCTCAGATAGGGTTTCGAAGGCAATCGAGACAGAAATTGGTAAGATTGCCCGTCCCAAGAACGTGTGGATCGTAGCCGATATGCCTAAGACCAGATCGGGAAAGATCATGAGGAGAGTTATAGCTGGGATATCGAACTTTTCTGATCCTGGAGACTTGACGACGCTTGCCAATGCTGAAGTTGTGGAGGGGATCCGTCATCAGGTACAAAGTGACAAATTGACGAGAGGAGAGCTTCCTCGGAAGTTGTCGCCCCAGGAAGTGGAGGAGATCAAGGCTTATGGAAACGCGGAGTAGCTGAGATTTGAGGCCCCAGCCAGATGTGGAATTGGCAAGTTATTAAATCAGCTAGGGATTTATGACATGATCTGATTGACAAGTAGTGGCCTGTAATTTGGCTTTTATATGAATTGCGGGGTGCCATAACTATGACATGGCACTATATTGCTGGCGAATTATCTCTATTGCTTGGCGAGCTTCAAGAAACCACGGATGACGAGATGACCGCTTTGGAAATTTCTAATCTGCGCAGAGACGCAGAGATCGTTCCTTACTGTCAGCTGGAACAGATTGCATCTGAATCCCTTGAGCTGGCTAATAATTTGTGCAGCTCCTCCCTGTCGGACCGGGATAGCCTGCACTTTATGCGTCAGCTTTCCCTTTGCAGCGAGCTGTGGTGTTTTGGGATCTCGGCTGGGCTGTTTGTTGAGGAATGAGGTTTGTTCTGAAGCGGACAGCATAATTTGTTGACCTGGGTGCACAAAGCTGGTTTTTGAACTCCGCCTTATCACGCTATGGGTAATGGAAACCTGTTTTGAGAGTATGCAACTTCGGCTCATATTTGGCGAGATAAATCCTCGACTTGACGGACCGAGGAAGTGACGCAAGGAATTGACCTACCTTTTTCGGACTTGTTCCTTTTGGGATTTGTTGCCCTTTGGTATTCAAAAGGTAGGGTCTTCAAGGCGGAAGGTTTTCTAAAAATTGGGTTTTCTATTCGTGGTATTTTTTGGGGCTTGCATTTCCTGGAGATAGCGTCTATTTGGAAATAGGAGCGTTTAACAGCACGCATAGCCGATTGCCAATTCCCAAAAAGCTATAAACGCGTCTTTGGTTTTAAGTGGTTTAATAAGGTCACTGCAACGGCGCAATTTCAGCGTCATTATATCTGGGATTTGCAGTTGTTTTGTTTCTTTGTGACGCCTAATCTGTATCGGTGACCGATTTTGATGAACTGCTTGAAGAAGTACTAAACATTTTAGATTCCGGACCCAAGACTTACCAGGAAATTGTCGAACACCTTTTGCAGGTGGGTCTTTTAGATGAAGATGACCAGGATCATGAGGATCTTATCGAGGTATTAGAAGATTCGGCAGAAATCTGGTGTTCTCTCCATGGTTTCTATAACCGCTACGACCATATGGTTGATGGGGTCTATCTCACCCACCGGCTAAGCGAAAAGGAGATTACATCTGGGACGGTGAGTTTGTATCCGGATTTTCTGGGCCTTGATGTGGACCTCGATGAATTTATTTTTGAGCACGAAGCCAACCTCGAGGTTGTACCATCAGATGATCCATTTGACATAGACAGACCCAACGAAGGGATCCTAAAGGGACCATCTGGATGGCTTAGTTCTTACTCAGCTGGAGACCTGATTGGAATTCAGCGAGTTGGTAGCAGCTTTAGGATCAGCAGCCCAAAGACTGCTTCATCGGGCGAGGCTGAAAGAGCGTCGTTTGCCGAAGTTGTCGAGCGAATTATTGAGAACCATGACGGAATCGGATTTGGATTATCGGAATTACTTCTAAGGACCCTTTGCGACTACCCAGCTCTATTTAGAACCCCGGTTCCACCACTAAGCGAGCTTATCAGTGGTCTCGGTCTTGAGACCCGTGGACATTGGTTTGGTCGACGAGGTGAAAAATGGGTGACTCCCGGAGAGAAAGTTGACGAGATTCGGAAGAAGCAGATATTTGGAGAGTATGGATTCAACAACTGCTGCATTTCCGCATTCGAGAAAGTCATGCGAGCTTGGCAAGACTGGAAAGTTGAAAACAAGTCAGATATTGATAAAAGTGCTTTTTTGAAAGCACTCAGCCATGGAGCTGTTGCAGATGGACTTATAGGCTATATTTCCGGTCCTCTTTTTCAGGTATTTAACGGTCCTTCTTTTGGTGAGTTTATCGACAGCTTTACATCAGTGAATCGACCTGAAGTTGCTTCTGCTTATTATGTTCGGGCAATGCTAAAAGAAGTAGCCGGTGATGCTCTGGGGGCAGAGCAAGACCTTCATTCAGCTTTGCGCTTTGATCCAAATTTCGAACCAGCAGTTTTGGAACTGGCCTACTACGAAGCAGACAGGGGTAATTATGGCGCCTATCTCTCACGGCTTCAGAGGTGCGATCCTGAACTTGTTTCACCCGATCTCGAATTTGCGTACAGCCTTTACCCAAGGGTGGCTTCAGTTGAACGCAATGATCCATGTCCCTGTGGGTCAGGGAGAAAATATAAAGCATGCTGTTTGAATGGCCCGAAGCTTTCAGAGCATGCTCTCAGAGCCTGGCTGATGTATCGAATATCGAGATGGATGCTTAAGCCACACGTGCGAACCGTATTCGCCACATCAATGCGCACCTTTGAAAATATTACTGATGCAGATCCGGAACCATACATCTCTTTTGTACTTGATGCGGTGATGTTCGAAGCTGGTGGCATTGATGACTACCTGGAGCATAGGCATGATTTGCTAAGCGAGCACGATCTGAATCTTGTACAGCGGCTGGCGGAGTCCAAACGAGCATTGTACGAAATAGTTGAAGTTGCAAGAGGCGAGACAATGGTGCTCCGCGACGTCCTTACCGGTGACGTCACCGTGGTGAGCGAATTTTTGGGATCACTTGATGCCCAGGTTGGAGGCTACTTACTTGGACGAGTGATTGAGTCAGATGAGGGAGCGATTTTGGTAGGTGAAAGCCTGTCAGTAGATCTTGTACACCGACGCTCACTTCTTGACTTACTCGTGGATGAGTACGATTCGATGGACCTTATCATCTGGCTGGCTAACACCCTTACGCCTCCACAACTGGTGAACTTTGATGGCGACGAGATAGTTTTGTGCAAAGCGAGGATAGGGATAAGAAACCCAAACGCGGAGACTCTATATGCAAAACTTGACAGCCATTTTGAGCGGACTGAAGATGACACCTGGTCAGTCATGAAGACTACGTCCAGGGGTGATGAAATGTCCGGGGGATGGATGAGAATTGAAGATGGGGAATTAATCGTCGAGACAAATTCGGTTCAAAGGCTCGACTGGATACTAGGGGAACTCGAAAAGGCGATAGGAGAGTTCGAGGTAATCGAGCGTAGCCAACAGTCGCTTGAAGAGGCAAGAGCCAATACTTCAGTTCCGGATCAGGAAATGTGGCCAGAAGATGTTCGTGAACAGGTACGACAAGCCGTTGATAAACGCATTGATGAGATGGAAGATAAATGGCTAACCGAATCTATACCGGCACTTGGTGGACTTAGTCCAAGACAAGCCCTTGACGACCCGACCCGGAAACAGGATTTATTGCGCCTCCTAAATGAGTTTGAACGTGAAGAGCAGAAATTCAATGAGACTGCAGATTCAACTGGCAGAGTTGGGGGAGGATTCAAAACTGCAAGGCTTAGAGCAAAGCTGGGGTTATAGAATTTCAGGGCTTTGGCTTTAAAACTCTAAGTAAGCCTTCCTGAGCTACTGAAACTGCCAGGGTTCCATCCATTGAATAGATTTGGCCACGGGCAAAGGCTCGGGCCCCATATGCAGTGGGGGAGTCCTGGTCATATAGAAACCACTCATCAGCTTTGATCGGCCGATGGAACCACATCACGTGATCAATAGAAGCAACCATTAAATTCCTGCTGATCCAGGACAATTTATGGGGAAGCATAGCGCTATCGAGTAGCGTCATGTCTGAAGCATAGGTGACAACGCATGCGTGAAGTAATGGATCATCTGGTAACTTGCCATCTGCTTTTACCCATACCCTTTGTTTGGGTTCTCTGGGTTGGTCATAAATCTGCATGGTTGGTGGATCGACATATCTCTGGTCCAAGGGCCTAAGTCTGGTATTCCAGTCTCCTAACTGGTCTGCCCATGGTGCCACACGCTCTTTCAGTGTTGGCAGCGAATTCGGATCTGGAACCTCAGGCATCTGGAACTGATGAGACACCCCTTCTTCAGATTTGTGAAATGAGGCAGAGAGATTAAAGATGGGCTCGCCTCGCTGAATTGCAACTACCCGTCGAGTGGTGAAGCTTTTTCCGTCTCTTATGCGATCCACTTCGAAAAGTATCGGAATGGTGACATCTCCGGGACGCAAAAAGTAAGCATGTAATGAGTGGACATTTCCAAACGAGACTGTTCTGCCAGCTGCAATAAGGGCCTGCGCAGCCACCTGGCCGCCAAATACTCGGACTCTTTTATCTTCTGGACTATATCCTCTGAATATGTTCACTTCGATCTGCTCAAGATCAAGAATCGCAATAAGTTCGTCTAATGCTTCGCTCATACCTTGCATTCTTATCGGAGTTTGAGTTGAACTGATTCAATTCGTAACGATTGTCAGAGAAATTGCCGGAGAGACAAAGTGCCGTCCATGTCAGTTTGTGTTTTAGAGAATGAACGACTCGGAATTGGTGATTAGTCTTAGCAGAATCTTTTAAGAGCTCGCTACCTTCAGTGGTATTTTTGCAATGGGGGAGTCGTAGGCGTGTTTCAGAATGTTTGAAATGTTTCTCCTAAAGTTAGCTGTAACTTGCAGCTTGGATTTGCTTTACGCTGTTTAGCTGTGTTCCGACCCAGGCACTATTTTGGGCTCGAAAGTTTGCTGGGGGAATTTCTTTAGTGACTTTATATAGTGAAATTTGGAACGTTTGACGGGATTTGATTGAAATTACTACGTCTAACCCAAAATTGTTACAGAAAGTGTTGACGCGGTTTAGATAGAAGACTATGTTGGTATGGAAGTCTCAGAAAGTTCTAAGTATTTTTGCTAGAGCGTAACAGTTTTCATCGCTGGTTCGATTTGTTTACAACGTCTCCGAGTTGGAAGCGTACCAAGGTAAAGTAAAGAGGTAGTCTCATGAAATTATCTGCAAGCAAGGTTCTGCCCGCTGCCCTGGTAGTGCTGGTTGGGGGCGGAATTCTTACTAGTGGTCTTTTGTCTAGCTCGCCTACGAATTATAATCAAGCTGGCTGTGGCTATGGATATGGCTACGGATATGCAAATGGTTCGTATGGCTATGGTTACGGCTATGGCACGAATTGTCCGAGTTCGTCAACCGCTCCGGCTGCACCCTCGGCGCCATCTGGTGCGACTTCGAGCACATCCGCATCATCTAATTCACCTACTGGAACAGCAAATGCCGTTTTGGGTGGTTTGAATGTAACTGGTAATGGTGAAGGATCGCTCACGATCTCCACTTACGCATCTGACCCGGAGTCTGTAGCGCTGGCTGATAGTACCGGACAATTTATCGATATTCGAGTTTCTACTGGTAGTGCGTTCACCTCTCTTAATGTGAGTTTATGCAATGTCGGAAATGGAAGGTCATTGAATTGGTTCAATAGTCCAAGTGGATTCAACGGCACTACAAGCAATTCTTGGACTGTATTTTCTTCCGGTACTTATGACGCAAGCACGGGTTGTATAACTGGAACAATCACGACTACTTCTAGTCCTAACTTGAGCGAGTTGACAGGTACTGTGTTCGGTGCATCAAGTAACATCGTTACACCAACACCATCGCCTACAACCACTTCTTCTCAAGGGTATTGGGAGACTGCTTCTGACGGAGGGATCTTCTCCTTCGGGGCATCCAACTTCTACGGCTCCATGGGTGGCAAGACTCTCAATGCACCGGTGGTTGGGATGGCCTCAACGCCTAATGGTCAGGGCTACTGGGAAGTTGCTTCTGACGGAGGGGTATTCACCTTCGGGAATGCTGGTTTCTATGGTTCAATGGGTGGCAAGAAGCTCAATGCTCCAATAGTTGGCATTGCAGCTACGCCTGACGGCGGCGGTTACTGGTTAGTGGCAGCAGATGGTGGAGTGTTCTCCTTTGGAGATGCTAGCTTCTACGGTTCAATGGGCGGCAAACCTCTCAACAAGCCGATCGTTGGAATGGCAGCAACACCTAATGGCCAGGGATACTGGCTAGTTGCCTCAGATGGAGGAATCTTCTCCTTTGGCAATGCTACGTTCTACGGCTCCATGGGTGGCAAGACTCTCAATGCACCGGTGGTTGGGATGGCCTCAACGCCTAATGGTCAGGGCTACTGGGAGTTTGCCTCAGACGGTGGAGTGTTTTCCTTTGGTGGGGCTACGTTCCAAGGCTCCATGGGCGGCAAGCCTCTAAACAAGCCGGTTGTTGGAGGAGCTGCGTTCTAAGTAAAGAAATGTAATTCGATCATTGCGAAGGGTGGCGCAGGGAGTTTATCCCTTCGCTGCCCTTCAGTCTTTAAAGTTTCGATTTGTCTGTCTGTCGTACCAAATGGCGGTAATCAACAGGTCATGAAGCGAAAGACCAATGTTAATGCGTATTGAGATACGTAGTTTACAGTTTGGATCTGGCATCATTTAAAATACTTAGTAATTGTTGTCGCAGGGGTTCGGATAATTTGAAATTATGAATAGCAAAGTGCTGCTAAAGAGAATTGCGTCAATCGGCCTTGCTCGGGGGGGTCTCGGCTTTTTTGTCGCCACTGGCGCGCTGAATGTATCCAGCTTTCTGTTTCATGTAGTAATCAGTCGGCTTTTAGGTCCCTCTATTTACGGGGCTCTGGGAGCGCTGCTAAATGTTTTACTGATTTTTTCAGTTCCATTAGGAGCCATCCAAGCTGCCGTCACAAGGAGCGAGTCGGCCCATCTTCATGGGGAAGGCCATGGAATTGGTCTATACAGCGTTATGATGCGAGTTGGTCTAGCCGGGATAATTTGCACTCTTGTATTGATTATATTTTCGCCATTAGTTGCTGGCTATTTGCACCTGTCCTCAGTTGAGTCAACGATGATACTTGCGATATGGGTATTGCCAGCTTTGATAGGAGCGGTTGCCCAGGGAGTACTTATGGGGCGCCTCCGCTTCGGTCCGGTTTCGGTTGCAATGCTGTTGGGTGGAGTTGTCGGCAGGTTGGCATTAGGGATAATTCTGGTTGAAATGGGATTTGGATTAGTCGGTGCTGTGGCTGCATCAGTTCTTGCTCAACTAATCCAGACCACTATAGTATGTTTCCCGCTTGCCTCAGAGTTTGTGCATTCAAAGGGGTATTCAGTTGGGGTGGGTTTAAGGTCCGGAATTCTGTCTATCTTGGCCCTTGGTGGCTATTGGGTACTTGGCACAGAAGATACTGTTTTAGCGAGGCACTTTTTACCTGCGCATAGTGCTGGCCTGTATGCAGCCGCAAGTACCGCCGGAAGGATAGCGTTTTTTCTTCCAAGCGCTATAGCGTTGATTGCTTTCCCAAGATTTTCAAGGGAGGGTGGTAGGGGAGAAGTCGCTAGATCAGCATTGCGTTGGTCACTTGGCAGCGTTTCCCTGCTTGGCTTAGGTGCAGCTCTTCTGTTATTTTTAGTTCCATCGTTTGTTGTCGATATTTTATTTGGGTCGAGTTTTCAAGGGGCGGTTGACGCAATCCGCATATTAGGGTTCGAATGGGCAGGTCTTGGCTTTTCCGGAGTGCTCATTTATTTCCATTTGGCTCGAGAGTCATTCGATTCTCTGTACGGATGGGTAGGAGCTTTACTAGCATTTCTTGGGGTGGAGTTCTTCCACGGCTCCACGGTTATCATCGCCCTGGTGATGCTCTTGTCGGTGGGATTGGTATCATCAATTTTATTTGGTACAGCTCTTCACGTTGTGTGGGGGAATCCTATTTGTGAAGATTTGGGTGAAATTAGAAAGAGACTCTTTGACCCATCGGGCGATGAAGGCGACCTTGATATTACACTTGTAATACCTTATTACAATCCCGGAGAGGCCCTTTCTCGGCACGTGAGTGACCTAGCTAAAGTTTTGGATTCTAAAAGGTTAACTTATGAAATTATTGCTGTGTCAGATGGCTCTACTGACGGCAGTCCCAGTACGCTAAATGGTATCTTACCTGCGTCAATCCTATCCAGCGTTGCTCTTCCGAGAAATTATGGAAAGGGTCAAGCTTTAAGGATTGGATTGGCACAGGGCAGGGGTAGGTATTTGGGATTTATAGATGGTGATGGTGATGTCCCTGCCTCTCAGCTTGCTGATATAATTGATCTGATAGGAGATGATCAGCCAGATATTGTTACAGGGAGCAAGAGACATCCAGAATCGAAGGTCTATTATCCTCCTCTCCGTCGGATTTACTCTTGGGGCTATCAGCAGTTGATTCGGGTACTATTTCACCTTACCGTGAAGGATACACAAGCTGGATTGAAGATAATCAGGCGAGAAGTGTTAGCTCAGGTGCTACCACTTATGGTGGAGAAGAGATTTGCGTTTGATCTCGAACTATTTGTAGTAGCTAGGCGACTGGGATTTACTGAAGTTATCGAAGGTCCGATCGTTATCCAGAGGCGGTTCACTTCTACCATTTCACTGAAGGCAGTTTGCGGCATGATTGTTGATACGTTTGGGATTTTTTATCGATTGCATGTTCTCCATTATTATGACAAAGATATTCGAAAGGTTGGTATAGCCTCTGATCTGCGGTTAGAGGCTAGGGATTGAGCTCCTCTGAAGTGGCTGGATTATCTAATATGATTTTACGGAAAGTTACGGCGAAACCGCTTGTAGTTGGATGAAATCTTACTTGTGGCTTATGGAACGAGGTCTTCAAGGAGGAATGGCTTCCTCCAATCTTCGGCGTTTGTTCATGAATCCGACATTTTGAGTAAGTCATTATTTATGTAGTAGCAGGTCATACGTGTATATAATCTGAAAATAGGTGTCAATCTGCACACCTATAGGATCTCTATTATGTACATTGAAGTCACTAGTGCATCCACGCATTAGTTCATTGAATATCATAAGCTAGTCCACATAGACGACTCTGGGGGGTCAAAGATGTGGAAGGCTGAGCCGCTGGTGCTTACTCCGGAGGAGCGAAGTGAACTGGAACGAAGAGTCCGTGCCCGAACAACTCCACATCGGGATCGTCAGCGGGCCGAGATAATACTGCTCGCTTCTAAGGGAGTTTCTGGCCTCAAGATAGCTTCTAAGGTTGGACTCTCTGATCAGTCGGTATGCAAGTGGCGTCGTCAGTTTCTAGAATTTGGTCTTTCAGGACTGAATGATGCTCCCAGGTCAGGTCGTCCACTGGTCTATGGTCCAACAGATCGACTGGTACTTATGGCCAAGGTAACTGAAGAACACCCTTTGGTAGATTCACGCTGTAGCCATTCAAGTCTGGCTGAAGCAATGGCGGAGGTAGGTATTTCGATCTCAGCTTCACAGATTGGAAGAATCCTCGCCTCAGATAACGTAAAACCACATCTTGTACAAGGCTGGCTGACAAGACGTGATTCTCCTGAGTTCTGGGAACGTGCTGCTGATGTATGTGGGCTATACCTTTCACCGCCAGAAAACGCAGTTGTGTTGTCCATTGATGAGAAAACCGGTATTCAGGCCAAGAGCCGCAAGTACGAAACGACTCCGGTTCAACCTGGAAGGCCAGCACGATGCGAGTTCGAATACTGGCCTGGTATCCCCATTCCGGACACGTCTAGATACTAAGTGGAGCTGACCTTTAGGCTACTTCCTTTCTCTGATTCTCGTAATATTTTTCCAGGAATTC
>JAJZLS010000078.1 GCA_021803345.1 Actinomycetes bacterium | reverse complement strand
GTGAATGCGGCGCTTCTCATAATAGAGACATGAACGCTGCACGCAATATCCTTGTCGAGGGTTTGCGCCTGCTCGCTTTTGAGCAATCCAGTATGGTCGCCGACGGACGGTCGGAGACTGAAAACGCCTGTGGAGCCGACGTAAGACCAGTAGCAATACTGGCAGTTGACGAGGAAGCCGATATCGACAAGGAAGCAGGAAGAGAATGCGAGAACCAGCAATTATGTCCGGCCTAAGCAGACTCGAGAATCTTCGTCCTTTAGGGCGGGGAGATCGTCAATGTTGGCTCTGATGGTAGATCTATATTAAAAAATGGATCAGTTTCGGCTCAACGTCAGTCTTTTGTACGCCAACATATAAACTCGTTGGCCTAGCCGGTGTGGCGCAGCTGGTAGCGCAGGCGATTTGTAATCGTCAGGTCGTCGGTTCGAGTCCGACCACCGGCTCTCACAGGGATCGGTTGAAAATCGATTCCTGGCTAGTTTTCCGCTGGCAAGTCCAGGCTGGACCGAGTCCTCGCCACTTCAAACATTGCCAGCGCTGCTGCATTTGATACGTTGAGTGACGGTATGTGACCATACTGTGGAATCGATGCCAAAAGATCACAACGCTGTCTTACCAATGGAGCTAGACCCTTTCCTTCAGCCCCAAAAACCAGTACCACCGGCTGGTCATACAGAGTGACCTGGTATATCGACTGATCCGCTTCAGCATCCAGTCCAACGGACCAGACTCCCGCTTTTGAAAGTTCCTGCAGGGCCGCGGGTACTCCAGGAACCATAGAAAAACGTAAATGCTCTATTGCACCAGCGGCAGACTTAGTTGCTGCTGGAGTTACGTGCACTGACCGGTGCTCAGGCAAAATTACCCCCGTCACCCCTGCACACTCGGCGCTACGAAGTATCGCTCCCAGATTGTAAGGATCGGTCACGCCGTCTAAAAGGATCAAAAATGGCTTGACGCCTTTTCTGATTTTTATCAGCTCTTCGAGCGGCGTCTCTTGCAGCCTTTCCGCGAATGCTATGATCCCCTGCGAACCCTCAGATCCGGCAGTGGCGTCCAATTTGGTGCGAGAAACTGAAATTATAGGCACCCGCTGATGGAATGCAAGTTCTGAAATCTCTTCCACAATTCCAACTCGATCCACCGAATCAGACAGCCAAATTTCTTTCACTCGTCTATTTTTCGCCAGTAGCAGCTCTTTGACCGCTTGACGTCCCTCAACCTGCTCTCCGCCCAGAGTCCGCTCCCTGGGAATGAACGCCTTCTTTTCTACGCCTCTTACGATTTGAGGCCGTTGTCCACGGAAACTCTTTGCCTGATTCAGTTTCGGTGCCCCTCTTTGCCCTTTGGCCATTTTTTAATTCAACCTTCCTTGTCTGGACGCCACAGTAGTGCACTTGCCAGTGCTGCTATCCCCTGGTTGGCCCCTAATGCTCCGATTGACTCAGGACTCTTTGCTTTCACTTCGACCGGCCCCCCCAATACTTCGGTGACAGTCTTTGACATAGCAGGCAAAAACTCAGCCAGTCTTGGCTGCTGCGCAATGACGGTGACATCGGCATTTACAAGTTCCCAGCCCAAATCGGTCACCATCTGCATACATTTGGACAACAATATGAGACTGTCCGCACCTTGAAACTCCGGATTTCCTGGCGGGAAATGATCGCCAATCCCTCCCAGTCCCACGGCACCCAATACTGCATCGGCCAGAGCATGGCATACCACATCAGCGTCTGAGTGCCCCAGTAGACCAAAGCCCTTTGCCACTTCAACGCCGGCAAGTTTCAAAACCCTGTTCTGATCGGTTGACACTGGATGAATATCAAAGCCGTTACCAATCCTAAGTTGGGGAGATCTAGTCAATGATCCGGTCCTTAAGTAGGTGCGATGCTCTATCCAAATCTTCCATGGTGGTTATTTTAAAGTTGCTGGTCTCTCCCGGAATGACATCTACTGGAACTCCTATCATCTCAGCCAACTGGGCGTCATCAGTTGCGTCTAATCCGGACCTGTGGGCCTCAACCAAAACCAACTTAGAAAAGCCCTGAGGAGTCTGGGTGAGGAAAAGCCTTGATCGGTCAGCAGTTCGGACCACCCGACCATCTTCCACTTCTTTGATGGTGTCAGAAACCGCCACTACTGGCACCACAGCTGTGCTCCCATGCTCCAATTTAGACAAGATTTCCAGATAGAGATTTCCACTGGCAAGCGGACGCGCAGCATCGTGGACTAGGACAAAGTCAACATCTTCTGGGAGCGCTTCTAACCCGATTCTTACCGAACCCGATCGGGTATCTCCCCCATCAACCACCATGTCAGCCTCCAAACTGCCGAAATCCACAGTTGGGGTCTTAACACAAACTACATAATCTACAAAAGGCCTGGCTATGGACAGGGAAATATCCACTATCCGCCGACCTTCAAGAAGCTCAAGCTGCTTGAGTCCACCAAACCTTGTGCCCGTGCCGGCCGCAACTATAATCGCAGCCACTTTAATTCTCATTGGTGAGCTCCTACAACAAGGTGCACAACTTTCATGGTCGACTATAAATTTGAAAAGTTCTGGCTTTGGTTAC
Source organism: Actinomycetes bacterium (assembly GCA_021803345.1). GTDB lineage: Bacteria > Actinomycetota > Acidimicrobiia > Acidimicrobiales > Acidimicrobiaceae > SCQM01. The sequence goes on along the minus strand of JAJZLS010000078.1, from coordinate 17,840 downwards.
GGGAGAGCCGAGTTGAGCTTCATCTCAGCTTCTTCTTCACTCACACTGCAAGCAAAGGTAAGCTCAGAAATCAATATCTGTCGTGCTCTTGTCAGCATTCGCTTTTCACCGGCAGATAGTCCTTTATCCTTATCTCTGATCGAGAGATTTCTGACCACTTCGGCAACCTGATAAATATCTCCCGATTTAAGCTTTTCCACGTGGTTCTTGTAACGGCGAGACCAGTTGGTGGGCATTCTCGCTTCTTTCTTTCGAAGTACGGCGAAAACCTCCTCCACTTCCTCGTCATTGATAACCTCTCTAAGCCCGACTTCATCGGTATTATCAGCCGGAACCATCAGGGTTAGGTCACCATAAGCAAGCTTAAGAACCAGGTATTCGCGTTTTTCTCCAAACGCCTCCTTGGTCTCGCGCCTCTCAATTATGGCCGCACCATGATGGGGATAAACTACTTTGTCGCCTACTTCGAATGCCATCTCGCTCCTACCAACGAAAGTACCTAATGCCAGGGTAAATCCAAAAATCAAATTTCTCAAGTATTTAGGCCATTACAGCCTAGTTGATAAATAGCACAATATTGGCCTTCCTATACCCATAAAGATGCCACTAGTTTTATACGTATGGAAGACCCACGGCAATTGTTGGCAAAAACGGCATTATTCAATGCTCTAGACGAAGAGACTCTTGACGTAGTTCTCAATGAACTCAAGGTAATCAATTTGAAACGGAGTAAGGATCTGTTCCTGGAAGGCGATGAAGCCAACACTCTCTACGTAGTGGCAGAAGGTAGAATTGCGATAGTTAAATCATTTGTGGATCGCAAAGACTCTATGGTGGCCCTGATCGAACCCGGAGACCTCTTTGGCGAAATGGGTCTTTTCCAACATCAGGTTCGCTCTGCTACGGCAAGGGCTGTGGAGCATTCAAAGCTGCTTGAGGTCCCCTATCCGCAAATCAAACGGGCGCTCGAGTCCAAACCCTCGCTTCTTTGGGCGTTGGTTTCCCTTCTGGCACAGCGGTTGCGCTCCACCGACGAAGCCCTGGCTGACACAATGTTCCTAGACGTAACCGGAAGAACAGCAAAGCGAATACTTGAGATATCAAGTGACTCAGATAGCTTCGTGATTCCACTTACTCAAGAAGAATTGGCCGGACTAGTTGGTGCCTCAAGAGAAAGAGTCAATAAGACTCTTGCAAGCTTCGTCAAATCCGGGCTGCTCGATATCAAAGATCGCCACTACACCATCCTTGATCGACCCAAACTTGAGCAGATCTCAAGCTAACCCTGTATACGAATTCAAGGTGAGTTGAATTTCAAGTGCTAAAGCATCTGACCAACTAGGTCTTTCACAGCCTTAGCCCAATGGGGACCGACTCCTTCTACTGAAGCTAAATCAGATTCGGAAGCCTCGATGATGGTAAAGAGTCCATCAAATTGTTCGACAAGAGCCAATTTGACTTCTTCTGGAATCCTTGCAAGTTTGGACAGCATCCTCAACCCTCGAGGCTCGAGCCACGAACCGAGTATCGCTTGAGTGGCCTCATCCGAACCATCGTCATATCGGCGCAAGAGGCCCTGGGGCAACGCCATCGACTGGAGACCCATTCCAACAACCGAAGAATCAAGCAACTCGTCGGCCTCAAGGGAAGCCAGATAGGCTTTTATCTTTTCTACCTCCCCAACACTGCATGGCCCCAGATAGTCCTGGATTACGTCGTTATATTCAGAGTCAACTCCGTAGCAAAGTTCATCGAGCTGGAGTGATATCAGCCGCCCTTGATCACCGAGTTCGATAAGGTAACCCTCGATCTCCTCCTCGATCCTCCTTACCATCTCTGACCGCTGTATAGCAGAGATCACATCTCGAAATGTGACCTGATTTCTAACCTCTAGGCTATCCAGTGTGGACATTACCCCACTCAAGCGGTCCCGATATCTTTCAAGTGTCGCAAGACCCTGATTAGCTCTGGAGAGTAGCATCGGCGTAGCAGAAATGGGATTCTTGTATGCACCCCGGTATACTGTGATAACCGAAAGCTCCTCAGAGACCGCGAATACCGAGACATCTACGCTCCTGGCAACCCGCTCGGCAGTACGATGCCTTGTGCCGGTTTCAGAGGTTGGCACAATTGCATCCGGCACAAGATGGACATTGGCACGGGCAATTCTCGAACCGTCTTCGGAAAGGACAATTGCCCCATCCATCTTGGCCAACTCAAATAGTCGCTGCGGAGAAAATTCGGCATCAACCAGGAATCCGCCGGAGCAGATAGAAAGAACTTCATGGCTATCACCTAGTACGATCAGTGCACCCATCCGAGCTTGAAGTACTCGTTCCAATCCATCCCTGAGGGCGGTTCCGGGCGATATCTGCTTTAGTGCTTCGATGACCGCTGGCGACTTTTTCATAACAATTATCCTAGCGGCAAGATAATTACTCAAAATGCAATGAGGCCGCAACTAATGCCGACGAAAGGCTGCTGACCTTGATTATCTGCTGACCGTCAACCTCAGATCCAGATTTAGCCCCTACCACTGCTCTGGTGAAACCCATCCTGACCGCTTCCTGAAGCCGCTGTTTCTCACCCGAACCGAGTCGAATCTCGCCACCCAGCCCAATCTCTCCGATGCACACAAGCGTTGGATCTACTGGAATATCTTTTAGTGAGGAAACGACTGCTAAAAGAACAGCCAGATCAGCAGAAGGATCAGTAATTTTGACGCCGCCCGCGATGGAGACAAACACATCTTTATTGTGAAGCTTTATCCCAGCCTTCTTTTCGAGCACCGCCAACAGTAGTAGGAACCTGTTGAAGTCGATCCCGGTAACCACCCTTCGCGGCTGCTCTGCCGATGTGGGCACCACCAACGCTTGAATCTCGCAAAGTAACACCCGTCTCCCGTCCATCGCTGGGAAAACTACGCTACCGGATTGCCCGGCTACCCTGTCAACCAGGTGAAGTGCAGTTGCGTCAATGAGGTCTTCCAGTCCCGATTCCCCCATCTCAAACATTCCCAAATCTCCAACTGGACCAAAGCGATGTTTAATTACTCGCAGCACTCTGAGTGAAGAGTCACGATCGCCTTCAAAATAGGCAACCGTATCCACCAAATGCTCGAGAACTCGAGGACCAGCCAAACTGCCGTCTTTTGTTACATGCCCGACCAAAACCAGTGCAATGTCAGAAGCTTTAGCCAACTCGATCAGACGTGCCGCGCATTCTCTAACCTGAACCACACTGCCCGGAGAAGATGCCAGTTCGGGATCAGCGATTGTCTGGATTGAGTCGATCACCACCACAGCAGGCCTGTAATTTCGCACATGAACCTCGATGTCAAGCACGTTGTTTGCGGTCAGAATCCCTACCGAAACCTCTTTGCCCCTAACTCGGTGAATTCTTGATGCAACCTGATTGTCCGATTCTTCCGCACTCACATATAGCACCACCTCACCGCTTAGTGCGACATTGCTCAAAAGCTGGCTTAGCAGGGTCGACTTCCCAATCCCAGGCTCACCACCAACCAGAGTCACTGATCCAGGGGTAATTCCTCCACCGAGTGCTCTGTCGAACTCTATTAAACCAGTTGGGAATATCGATGCATTCAGCTTATTAGCGACAAAATGGACAGAATCAAGAATGGTAGACCTTTCAGAATGCCCAGGTCCGACACTAGCTCGGGAGAAATTGGCATCTCGAATCACGACTTCTTCTAAGGTATTCCACTCCTGGCAGGTCGAGCATCTACCCGCCCACCTAAGATGCGATGCTCCACAGCTGCCACATATGTAATGAACTTTGGATTTGGTCACTCAAATACCTTATTGAATAGCTGTGACATTCTAAAGCCGCCTCTCCAGCCTTTGCAGGGCCAACATCTAGCCAGGTCGATTAACGAATTTAGGGAGGCTAGGCCTCCCTAAATTTAACTTGCATTGATCGATAAATACTGCGTTGGAGCTAACTGCTAAACCTGATCTGTACTTGATCCAGATTCAGCCAACTCAATAGTTGGAGGCACAAATCCTTCAACAGACCTAAATACGATCTCATCATTTTGTGCGTCAACTATCACAGTCTCACCCACTCGGAATTCCTTCCACAAAAGCCGTTCCGAAAGCTGATCCTCAATCATCCTCTGAATCGCCCTTCGCAGAGGTCTGGCGCCCAAAGTGGGATCGTAGCCCTTTTGGGCAACCAATTCCTTGGCAGCTTGAGTAATCTCAAATCCGATACCCAGAGACTCAAGGTGAGTCTGAACCCTCTTGATCAACAGGTCAACAATCTGGACCACCTCATCCTGAGATAGTTCATGAAATACAATCACGTCATCAATTCGGTTTAGGAACTCCGGCTTGAAGTGAGCCTTTAGAGCCTCATTTACCTTGATCTTCATCTTCTCGTAGGTGACCGCCTCAGAGGTTTTACCAAATCCGATGCTAGCCTTGCGCAAATCAGCCGATCCGAGGTTAGAAGTCATGATCAAGATAGTGTTCTTGAAGTCCACAGTCCTACCCTGAGAGTCCGTCAACCTTCCGTCTTCAAGGATCTGAAGCAGGGTATTGAATATGTCAGGATGAGCTTTTTCGACCTCATCGAACAGCACTACCGAGAACGGCTTACGCCTAACTGCCTCAGTTAACTGACCACCCTCGTCGTAACCTACATACCCAGGAGGTGAGCCGACCAACCTTGAGACAGTATGCTTCTCCATGTACTCGCTCATGTCCAGCTGGATAAGAGCCGATTCATCACCGAAAAGGAACTCAGCCAAGGTCTTGGCAAGTTCTGTCTTACCAACTCCAGTCGGACCTAGGAATATAAATGATCCGCTAGGACGCTTGGGATCTTTCAATCCTGCACGGGTTCGCCTGATTGCCCTTGAAAGCGCCGAAATAGCCTCTTCCTGACCAACTATCCTGTGATGCAGCTCGTCTTCCATTCGGAGTAATTTAGCGGTCTCTTCTTCTGTCAGCTTGTAAACAGGTATCCCTGTCCAGTTGGCTAGAACTTCTGCTATCACGTCCTCATCGACAATGTCGAAAAGATCCCGGCCTTCCGAGCGCCATACTTCCTGGAGCGCCGATTTCTGATCGAGCTTCTCTTTTTCTTTGTTGGTAAGACGCTTGGCCTCGTCAAAAGATTGCTTTTCGATAGCAATTTCTTTTTCACGACGGATTCGAGCCAAGTCACCATCGATGTCTCGCATCTCAGGAGGCATTGCCATTCTTCGGATCCGCAACCTGGCGCCAGCTTCGTCGATAAGGTCAATTGCCTTATCAGGTAGGTACCTATCAGCTATATATCGATCAGCCAGGTTGGCGGAAGCCACTAGAGCCTGATCAGTAATGGTCACGCCGTGGTGACTCTCATATTTTTCTCGCAGACCCTTCAAGATCTCAATGGTGTCTGAAAGGGACGGTTCTTCAACTTTGACCGGTTGGAATCTTCGCTCCAACGCAGCGTCTTTCTCCAAATGCTTGCGGTATTCGTCAAGAGTTGTGGCCCCAACGGTCTGAAGCTCACCTCTAGCCAACATTGGCTTGAGGATCGAAGCGGCGTCAATTGCACCCTCAGCAGCACCTGCTCCCACTAGAGTATGAAGCTCGTCGATGAAAAGAATGATATCTCCCCGACTTCGTATCTCTTTAAGTACCTTCTTCAGACGCTCCTCAAAGTCACCACGATAACGGCTTCCAGCTACCAGTGCTCCCAAGTCCAAGGTGTAAAGCTGCTTACCCTTGATAATGTCAGGAACTTCATTTGCAACTATCTTCTGAGCAAGTCCTTCAACTATGGCAGTCTTACCCACACCGGGTTCACCGATCAAAACCGGATTATTCTTAGACCGCCGTGATAGAACCTGCATCACTCGCTCAATCTCTCGATCACGCCCAATGACAGGATCCAGTTTCTTTTCCCTTGCCATGGCGGTGAGATTACGACCAAACTGATCCAGTACAGGGGAACCGCCTGACGACTCAGTTCCAGAGGAAGCACCAACTCCGGCACCAGCATTCTCTTTACCCTGGTATCCGGAAAGCAACTGAATCACCTGTTGTCGAACTCGGGGTAGATCAGCACCCAGACTCACTAAGACCTGGGCAGCGACTCCTTCGCCTTCTCTAACCAAGCCCAACAACATATGCTCGGTCCCTATATAGTTGTGGCCAAGCTGCAATGCCTCACGTAATGAGAGCTCCAAAACTTTCTTAGCTCTTGGAGTAAACGGTGGCGATCCAGCGGTGGCACCACCTGCTGGCCCTATCGTTTCTTCCACTTTCTCCCGTACTGCCTCCAGGGAAATTCCCAAAGACTCCAGGGCGCGGGCTGCAACCCCTTCACCTTCGTGGATGAGTCCAAGAAGTATGTGCTCAGTTCCAATAAAATTATGATTTAAAAGTCGAGCCTCTTCCTGTGCCAGGACGAGTACTCTTCTAGCTCTATCTGTGAAGCGTTCGAACAAACTGTCCGCCTCCCTCTACGGGCCAATGGGACTACTTACTAGTCTACCCTTAGCGTGATACTTCTGCGAAAGGCTTTGAACTCTTTCTTATTTTCTTTACAATTAGTTAACGTCAAAAGTCGCTAGTTATTTCATATCGCTATAACTTGTTCTCCATAATTGAATTTTGACCTTGCATTGTGAGTTTTAATTCAAGTTGCCCTATCTTCTTTAATAGTGGATATTACAGAAGCATTGACCCAATCTAATTTGGAAGCCGATCTTCGTGACTTTGAACAACTTTTAAGAGAGTCGGTCACGGTTCATGACAGCTTCCTTTCCGACGTAACCCGTCACCTGATTGACGCGGGCGGTAAACGAATACGGCCAATTTTGGCCATCACCTCAGCCCATGCTGGAAATGCAGAAGTCACCAAAGATGTGCTTATGTCGGGGATTGCAGTGGAGCTTGTTCACCTTGCCTCGCTATATCATGACGACGTCATGGATGACGCAAATACCAGACGAAACGTGGAAAGCGTCAATTCAAGGTGGGGAAACCTTGTCGCCATAGTCGCCGGAGACTACCTTCTGGCAAAAGCGGCCGGAATTGCCGCTCGGCTTGGAAGAGAGATCGCCGAACTTTTAGCCGACACACTGGCTGACCTATGTGCAGGTCAAATTCTTGAGGTCCAAACCGCATATAAGACATCCAGGACCATCGATTCCTACTTCGATGCCATCGCCGGTAAAACCGCTTCCCTAATGGCAACCTCCTGCCGAATAGGTGCCTTGGCTGCAAACCTGGATCGAGATCACGTTGAGATAGTAACCAATATCGGCAGATCTCTGGGTATGGTCTTCCAGATCCGTGATGACATACTCGATTTGATTGCCCCAGCCGAGGTATTAGGTAAAAAGCCGGCCCAAGACCTTATGGAAGGAATCTATACCCTGCCGGTTTTAGAAGCGCTGAGAACTCCAGTGGGTCCGATGTTAAAACCTCTCCTTACCAACAACATGGACGACTCTTCAATCCAAAAGGCCTTGCAAATCATCCTGGAAACCGATGGGATAGCTTTGTCGTGGGCAAAAGCTGTTGAATACGCCAACAGCAGTTTTGAAAGTGGCAAAACTATAGGATCGCCTTTCGCAATCGAACTAGGCGGGTTGGCCAATTTTATTTTGGATCATACGCTGCAGCTAGTAAAGCCATATCTCGATTGACACAGCCTCGCATGTCAATACCGATACAGCTATATAGCTGTATCGCTTAGATGATTTCCCATCTAGCTTTCAAGCCTGGAATTGCAGCGTGATTCTATGAGTATTTTTGCTCCAGCTGGTTTATCTCGGGAAGACCTATAAAGTCCAAAAAATCACCAAATGGAACCATCTTGTCCATCGCCTCAATGGGAGTCCCAAACTCTTTGATTGATTTAAGTACATTTCTAATCGCAAAGGTCGCACTCAACAAAGTTCCGATTGGAAATATAATCATTTTAAACCCTAGGTCCTTGATTTGCTGAAAGCTAAGTGGAGGAGTCTTACCCCCTTCGGCCCAGTTGAAGACCAGAGGAAAACCGCTAAAGGTTTTGGCTACTCTCTCAATTTCTTCAAGATTGACGGGGGCTTCAATAAACAACATGTCCGCGCCCGCGTCACGGTATTTCTTGGCCCGCTCTAGGGTGCTATCAAGACCTTCCACGGCGCGGGCGTCGGTACGAGCAATGATTACAAAATCAGGATTCCGGCGGGCGTCGACTGCAGCCTTGATTTTGCTTACCATTTCCTCTGCAGGAATCACAACTTTCCCAGACATATGGCCACACTTCTTCGGAGCGAGCTGATCCTCGATATGAACTGCAGCAACTCCGGAAAGCTCATACTGTTGAACAGTACGAATTACATTTATAGGATTCCCGTATCCGGTATCCGAATCTGCAATAACCGGAAGCGGAGCCACTGCGTCAGCAATCTGCCTAGCGTGGTCGACCATTTCATTCATGGTCAGCAGCCCCACGTCTGGTCTGCCCAGAACCGAGGCTGAAGCTCCAAAGCCAGTCATATACACCGCGTTAAACCCAGCCTCTTCGATCAGCCTTGCACTAAGAGCATCAAATGCCCCTGGAGCTAAAAGTGGACCTTCTGCCTTTAGAAGTTCTCTTAACTTCGAACTTGGATTGGCACCAGGCTTGATGAAATCTCCCATTTGATCCTCTCTGACATTCGCCTCAATCACGCGCATCAACTACTTATCATCATAGCTAACAGCTTCTTTAGCTTTACCAAGGCATATCTGAGCAACTGAGCTTGGTCAGGTGCTGCCATGATGAAAGAAAAATCCACGTTACCTTTGAAACCAGCTCCAAAAGGGCATCTTGTTATTAAATCGGCTTGTTCCAAGCATATTTTTATAAACGTTCAGCTTTGAGTTCATCAGAAGCCTGAACCGGAAAACTCCCGCCTGCGCCACCCTGATCCAAAGGCAGTTCTGGCCATTTCCATATAGCAATCGCAAAAAGCACCATCGCAGGACCCAAGTTGGGATCTGTTCCGGTACCGGTAAATAAATACCCAAATCCCTGACCGGTTGCCCAAAAAAGCAAGGATACAAATATCCCTAGAGCAAGTGCGAAATCACGAGTCAGGGGCCTCAAAATTCCCCAGCCGACCAAGAATTCCACGATCAATAAACCCAAAGCAATCCCAGTTCCCCTGCCAGCAGCGATATGAGCCAGAGTCTTATCAAATGCGGCCAACCAGCCAGGTTGACTGCTGCCAACGGCGCGTAATTGAGCTGAAATCGCGCCAGGAGCCCAGTTGGCCGCTTCCAGTTCCAGCATGGCTGTACCACACCAAAGTACCGCCCAAAGAACTCGAGCGCCGGACCCAGACTGCCACCACGTCTGCAACGGATCACTTGTATCCGCATTCAACCACAATTTAGAGCTGGGCCAAAGAACAATACTAAGGATGGCGTAAACAATTGCAGCACCTGGCGCACCGCTCAGCATGGATGCCTGGGGAAAGATGAGCTGTCCCACGCCTTCTCCCACCAGCCACACACCAATCGCCCAAACAGCCGAGACAGCCAGCGATAAACGCACAGTACGTGGCCATAACAAACCTAAACCGATCCCTATCTGTACAGCTGCTATGCCAATTGTGGATGCAATCTGATAATGAACCATGAAAGCAATTACGACTCGCAAAAAGTCGGTAAGCGTACTGGGTGGACCCATGGTGTTTTGGGCAATCTGACCCAAGAAACCATTAGAACCTTTTACGAACATGTAGGGCTGCAGCTGCAAAAGACCGTCGAAAAGCCAAAACATGCCTAACGCCACCTGAAGATGGCGCTGGTTAATGCGCTGCCAGAAATAACGGAAGTTCAACTGCTCTCGGCACTTCTATTTCTTACTAACCAAATATGGCTGTCATTCAACAAATCCCGTTGCGACAATTTCTGGTTATAAAGATGCATACTCCGATTATGGCACCTTCTAGACAAAAATTGATAACACAAAGTGAACCGACCCGAAATAAGCGATCACGACCAAGAAACTGACCTTTATCCAATGAGGCCAGGTATATAAACTCGACAATTTAAATTTGGGAGCCAGCGGTAAAAAGAGTGCCATCTAAAGCCGTGGCACCCTAAAACATTGCAAGATGTAAATCAGTTAGAAGCTGCCTCTACTCCAGCCAGAGCGCACTCCATATCCTGGCTATAGTGACCGCCCGATACTCCGATCCCGCCTACCAGGTCCCCGTTCAAAACGATCGGGTAACCTCCGCCGAATACCACTAATCGGGGAGTATGTACTATTCCGGTGTAAAGCGGTGGATCGTCCTTGATAAAGTCATACCAAGCATCAGTAGAAATTCCGAAGCTGACTGCGGTGTAAGCCTTGTTCTGGGCAATATCAACACTTAGCAGCTTGGCTCCGTCCATTCTGAGAAATGACTTCAACACCCCTGACTCATCCACTACAGCAATCACCATCGGCACTCCGATTTCTTTGGCTTTTGCTGCTGCAGCTTGGATTATCTTTTCCGCTAACTCGGCGGTGATACTTGGCTTATCAAACGTTTTTGCCATAACCCGATCTCCCCTACGAAAAGACCCTCGCCAGTTAAGCAGAGAGCCCATTGATTTTGATCGAACATCATGATACATCATTAGACAAAAGAAAATCTCTGTTTCATAGTTATGTAGAACCCGTGATGAGACCTAAATTTCCGGATGTGCCAACTCCGATCTAAAGGCCACAGAACTTGCTAAAGCAGATACAAGCATCATAACTCCTGCAACTACAAGCGCAATGGATAGGCCTCGGTGAAATTGAAGATATGCAATATTGATAGCTTTTAGAAGCAATGGGCCGTAGGCCTTTTCGATATTTGCGATCTCTCCACTGCTTCCGCCAGGAAGGCTCCCGGTTTGGATTGTTACAAGGACTATTTTCCGTAGTTGTAAAGGAACTCCAATACCGATCAAACGCCTGGTTAGACCGACTGTGAGTTCTCGATTAAGCAATGAACCAAGCACCGATACGCCAGCTATCACGCCAAGGCCACGCGAAGCATTAGTTGTAGCCGCAGCCACTGCAGACTTTTCAGCTGGGAGAGCGTTCACTGCTATAGAAGTAACCGGAACTACAGTGATCCCAAAGCCAAACCCGACTAAAGTCAGCGAAATCATCAACAGGATCACCTCAACACCGTTAGATAGGGCCAGATCACATAAAAGTATGCCAATCCCTGAAATTGCCGCCCCAAAATACAAAGGGCGTCTGGGACCGTTAGCTGCAACCAATCTCCCTGCAAAGAGCGCTGATAAAACCATCCCAATGGTCATTGGAAGAAAAACAAAAGCTGTCCGGTAACCTGAGTACCCTTCAATTAACTGCAGATACAGCGCAGTGAAAAAGAAGACTGCAATGATCGCAAAAAATGTGCTGAATCCATTAATCAAAGCCACGACATAGGTGGGAATTCTAAAGTAGCTTAGGTCGACCACCGGGTCCGATACTGAGCTCTCAATTTTTATAAACGCAAGCAGGAACAACAGCCCGCAGATAAAGAGAAACACCACATATGGAGAGCCATACCCTCTGCTCTCTCCGATTATAACAGCAGATACTGTCGCTGCCAGAGAAATAATCGAGGCAGCAGCACCCATGTAATCAAATTTGGCGACACGAATATAGAAACTCTCGGGAAGCCATAATATCGAGCCCACAGAGCCAAAAATCCCCAATATAGCACTGAACCAAAACAGATCCCTAAATCCACCTAGCCCGACAATCAGGCCACCAACTGCTGGACCAACCGCAATTGCCAATCCCGCCACAGCAGCCCAAATCCCAAATGCTTTTGTCCTCGCCGAAGATTCCGGGTAGATCTGGCGAATCATTGAGAGCGTCCCTGGCTCAGATGCTGCTGCCCCAAGACCCATAATGCATCGTCCTGCAATCAGCATCGACGGGCTCACTGAAAGCGCCGAAATCAGTGAGCCAAATGTGAAAAGGCTCATTCCCAAAGCCAGGATCCGCCGTCTTCCATAATTATCGGCCAATTTACCAAAGCTAAGCATAAAGGCAGCGAATACAAGCGCATAACCGCCCACCACCCATTGAAGTTGCTGCAGACCAGCATTTAGAGAAGACTGAATACTTGCCAGTCCTACTGCGATGATGGTGGTGTCGATAAATGTCAGAAACTGAATCCAGCTAATGACCACCATGGAGCGGCGTTGTCCAACGTTACCCTTCACCAGGTACCCCTGACCACAATGCGACTAGCTTGATGCCGATGAAGTTGGAGTAGAACATGCTGGTGTAGTCTGACCCTCAAGCGAAAGCAACCCGCAGAAGCTGGAATCACCTACCTGCCACTTTCCGTTTACCTTGACTGCGGTTCCTGTTTGGTCTTGCAGTACTGGTTTGCCACCCAGATTGAGCGAATAGGTAACTGTAGCTTTGCTTGAACTATCCAGCACCACTTTGCTTACCGTAGCCGAGGCAGTTTTTTCTATTGGCTGCTGTAGCGCCAGATTGATGATCTGAGAAAACTGCTTACCATTTTGGAGCAAGCTAACTTTCTCCTTTGCCGACGTAGAGCCGGAAAAGAAATTGGCCCACCCGCTCTTTATAGCTGCAAGGTCAGCTGCCGTATTGGACGAGCTTCCTCCGCATGCACTGAGAGCAGAGCCCAAACAAAAAATCAGAAATACCAGCCGGAAGCGCTTCTCCCGACGCCCGAGATAGATTCCCACCTCTGCCACCTCCCCCTAAGCAGTACAAGGTAATAGGTATGATACAGCGTGAAATGTAGGCTTTGCGGCTAAAGCAAATATTTCCGCCTCGCTAGCGATCCTGCTCAGGCCGCATGGTCGGAAACGCAACCACTTCCCTAATTTGAGACTGGTCAGTCAGCAGCATTACCAATCGGTCTATCCCAATTCCAAGGCCGCCAGTTGCGGGAAGTCCATATTCAAGTGCCCGAATATAGTCTTCGTCCATTTCCATAGCCTCGTCATCTCCTGCTTTGCCCTGCTCAACCTGATGTTGGAATCGTCGTCGCTGCTCCTCGGGGTCAGTAAGCTCAGAAAATGCATTTGCCAATTCGCGTCCGGCAATAATCACTTCAAAACGCTCGACCACATCTGGTTTACTTCTGTGGTCACGAGAGAGAGGAGAAACCTCTTTTGGATAGTCATAGACAAAAACAGGATCCCAAATTGTGTGCTCTGTAGTTTTCTCGTATATTTCCAGAAGCACTTTCCCCTTGCCCCAGCTTGGTGCAACTGAAATATCATTTTCCTCAGCAATTGATAGAAGTTCGACAAGTTCCATTTCTAAAGATACTTCTCTTCCGAGCTGATCCGATACAAGCTCTTCCATGGTCGATCTTCTCCATGGAGCGGCGAGATTGATATCTCTACCCTGATACGTGATAGTGGTGGAACCATTTGAAATGACCGCCAAGTGGGAAATCAATTCTTCGGTCAGCATCATCATGTCGTTATAGTCTGCGTACGCCTTATACAACTCCAACATAGTGAACTCAGGGTTGTGCCTGGGAGAGATGCCCTCATTGCGAAACACTCTTCCGATCTCAAAAACCCGCTCGAAGCCACCTACCACCAGGCGCTTCAAATAGAGTTCGGGTGCAATCCTGAGATATAAATCGATGTCCAGGGCGTTGTGATGGGTAGTGAAAGGCCTCGCTAGTGCTCCTCCCAATACCCCGTGCAAAATTGGAGTTTCCACCTCAATAAAATCATTGGACTCCAGATAGTGCCTGATCTCCGAGATGATCCTGCTTCTTTTAATAAAAACCGATCTTGCATCCGGGTTTGCCCAAAGGTCCACATAACGCTGTCGATACCGGGTATCCGGATCAGTCACGCCATGCCATTTATCACCAAAACCTCGGACAGGATACGCCAGGACAACCCACGAAGAGATACGAAGGGAAAGTTCGCCTCTTTTGGTGGTCATAATTTCACCAGTTGCACCCACCCAGGTTCCAAGCGAAAGTGAGGCGAAGCGCTCAAACTCTTCTGTAAGATCCGCGCTCGCAAATAACTGAATATGACCCTTGGAATCCCTCAACTCCGCAAATGCGATCTTCCCTTGGCGCCGAAGAAGCATTATCCTTCCCGCTATGGAGTGGACCACTCCACTTGTTTCTCCGGGATTCAAATGCCCAAAGCTTTCTCTCAATTGAGCCGTGTCGCTTGTAGTGCTATAGGAGTAGGGGGTTTCAGATATCTCACTATCTGGGCCATCTGAAGGAAAAGACAATTAAATCAACCTCTCGCTGGAACATTCATTTCATATATCAGTCGCAAACCGTGAAGAGTTAGCCATGGCTCCACCACATTGATCTCTTTACAGAATTTGGAGATTACCGTTGACAGTCCCCCGGTAGCTATCACCACTGCTTGCTGGCCGATCTCCCCTCTGAAGCGTCGACAAAGACCATCCGACTGTTCTGCAAAGCCATAGATGGCGCCTGACTGTATTGACTCCACAGTCGATTTTCCTATGACACCTCTTGGCTCTACCAATTCCACGCGACGAAGTGCTGCCGCATTTCTGAAAAGTGCATTCATTGAGACCTCGATGCCCGGCACTATTGCTCCCCCTAGATATTCTTTGTGGCCCGAAACCACATCAAAAGTTGTGGCGGTGCCAAAATCCACAATTACACAAGGACCGGGATATAGATCGAAACCACCCACGGCATTGGCAATCCTGTCCGCTCCAACCTCTTTAGGATTGTCGTATAGAATCGCCATACCGGATCTGATTCCCGGACCTATTATCACCGGATCAGCATGAAACCACTTGTCCACCATTTCGCGCAGAGTCGAAGTAAGTTCGGGAACAGTAGAAGAAATCACTACCCCGGTGATCGAACTCAGCCTGTCTAGACCCTTCATTCCAAGCAGCTGGGAAAACAATAAAGCATGCTCATCGGAGGTTCGGTCTGAGACCGTAGCAATTCTAAAATTGTGACTCAAACCCTGATCCGCTCTCATTTTCGGTCGTGAGCTAGTGTCGCCACTCCAGATTGAATCGGCGTCATAGAGACCAAAAACTGTCTGAGTATTTCCAACATCTATCGCTAGCAGCACCCAAGTCCCCTAATGGCTTATATCTATACCTAAGTTGTCTATCAAGCGAACATCGCCGACCCAAGCGGCAATAACTAACCGCACCGGTCGGTCAATCCTGTCAGGTCTTATCAGAGTTGCTTGATCAACCACTAAAGCGTAGTCGAGAACCGGGTAATCGGCCTTAGAAACTCCGGCTATAGGTCTTTTCAGTTCTGTTACCATTACAGATTCCACAGAACTCACATCCCGTAGCCCATCTGAAATTACCGCTTTGGCTGAAAATAAAGCCCTAGAAAGCGCCAAGGCCGCCTTCTTCTGATCTTTGCTAAGTCGAAGATTACGAGATGACAGTGCCAAACCATCTGAGTCCCGAACGATGGGCACCCCAGCAATCTCAACCGGGAAATGCATCTCGTCCACCATTCTTGAAATAATGGCGAGTTGCTGAAAGTCCTTTTCACCAAAATAGGCTTCGCATTCCCCAGCCAAGATAAACAGCTTGGCCACCACGGTGGCTACACCACTAAAATGCCCTGGCCTGGACTTTCCTTCCAGGATTTCTGCAATCTTGCCTACCTCGACCCGAATCATGACTGGCTCAGGATGCATCTGATCACGACTGGGTAAAAATACTACGTCAACACCCAGTGAACTTGCGAACTCCAAGTCAGCTTGCAGCGTAACTGGATAGTTAACCAAATCATTAGAGTTGTCGAACTGCAAAGGATTGACAAAAATCGAGAGCACCACTACGTCAGACCGCTTACGCGCAGCCTTGATGAGTTCACCGTGCCCACTGTGTAATGCTCCCATTGTCGGAACCAGACCTATCGAAAGTCCTTGCGATCTATACACCTGGCACAGCCGCTGGAATTCACCGGGATCTGAAATCTGTTTCATATTTCACCTTTAGCTTACGCCAGAACTACTCACAACTCAGACTGGAGCTATACAGAGACACACCGGGAAGAATTTCCGGCTCTGACCTTACAGAGTTTTCTATCAAATTTACAAGTGCTGGGCTAAGTTCCAAAGCAGCTTCTCGATTCAGATCAAGTAAGGGTGCAATCACAAAGCCTCTTTCTCTGGCACGCGGATGTGGAATAGTCAATTCCGGCACGTTAGAGTTAAAACCAGTTACGTAAATCACGTCAACGTCTAAAGTCCTGGGGCCATTCCGGACCAACCGAACCCTGCCTGCTTCTTCCTCTATCCTCCCCACCAGCTCAAGCAGTCTTGCCGCATCCGGCTGAAATTCGATTTCCACTACTGCATTGAGAAATGGCCCGGCATCAACCGGTGAATCAACTGGCAAGGTTTGATAAATCCTCGAGCAACGTTTTGGACTCGGAAGCATATCCACCGCACCCTGTAGGTACTCCATGCGGTCGCCCAGGTTTGACCCCAGAGCCAAATAAGTTTTAGCCACGCCCCCTCCTGATTCTGACCCCTGCATGATCAAGAGCGAATTCGACGGGAGGGGAGAGTTTTTTTACCGTGACCTCGACTTCTTGAACCCCGGGGATATCCAAAATTAGATCGGCGATCTCTTCAGCTATAGTCTCGATCAAATTAAAACTTTGCTGTTGTATTACTTCTACGGCTAGTGTGCCGAGCATCGAATAGTCAACGGTTCCATCCAGCAAATCACTTCTCGGAGCCGCAAAAGCGCCAAAGACGCTTATATCAACCTCAAAGGGTTGCGGTTCAACTCTTTCTTTTGACAAAACTCCATGGATACCAGAAGCTCTGATGCCTTTTAGAAATATCTGATCCACTAACCAACCTCAACAGGTTGCACTTTGGGCCATGCGAGCAGTGTGAGCAGTTCCCTGGTCTCGGCGACGTCATGCACTCTCATCATTACTGCGCCGTAAGCAAAGCACCAGGCGCACGAAGCCATAGAAGCATCAACTCTCTCAAGGGGAGGGACCTCAACTCCAAGAGAGGCTCTGGCAATGCGGCCCAGGAACGCCTTCCGGGATGTGCCCACAAGTAACGGAACGCCAATTTCGCTCAAGCGGTCCAAATTCTTTAAAATAGCCAGATTGTGGTCAAGCATCTTGCCGAATCCAATCCCGGGATCGATCCATACTTCTTCGATGCCGAGGTCATGAGCCCAATCGACCTTTTCCTTCAGGTACTTGTATACCTCTTCGACAACGTCACTGTAGTATGGGTGCATCTGCATTGTCTGTGGGCTTCCCTGCATATGCATCGCTACCCATCCCACCCCATATTTTGCAGCGACCGGAGCCAGGGTCGAACTGATATCGTTAATCAGCGATGCCCCGGCCTCTACCGCTTTTGAAGCCACTTCAGCTTTGAATGTGTCTATTGAGATTCTTACAACTTTGGATAGCTCTTTTATAACCGGAATTACCCGCCGCAGCTCCTCCGGTGCTGGCACCGGTTCCGCTCCTGGTCGGGAAGACTCCCCACCAACGTCAACTATGTCTGCCCCCTGGGAGACAAGTTGATAGCCATGTTCTATGGCCAAATCCAAATCAAAGTATCTCCCACCGTCAGAAAAGGAGTCTGGAGTAACATTCAGCACCCCCATTATTCCACGAGTCAAGCCAAGTGCTGCGTTTGAAAATTGATTGATTTCCTCCCCACGGATAAATCCGGAGGATTCCTGAGAACCAGTTATGCTCATGCCACTAGCCCTTCAGGTGGTTGACGCTTCACTGGGCCGCTGTGCTCAGCCCCTGTGGGCTTTTGCTGCAGTGTCCATCTGCGTCCTGTGACCCCCCAAAG